>JAGOLJ010000090.1 GCA_017994125.1 Candidatus Altimarinota bacterium | reverse complement strand
CTATAAATATTTGTGGCAGTATTTCCCATGGCTTAACGCTTTCAAATACACTGATCAGTTTAAAAATGACCTGATTGGTTTTCAATCTTTGGGATTCATCCCTTTAGATGTGATTGCAACTTTTATGATAGTCGGAGTGATTGAGGAAGTTACCAAACTATGGGCAGTCAAAGTCACGGATCATCAAACCATTCATTCCATAGATGACGCCATTGAGATGAGCATTATGGCCGCTTTGGGCTTTTCCTTCGCGGAAAATATGCTTTATTTTTATAACATCATCACTGGCCGCGGCTTTGAAGGGCTGCTTTATCCGTTCATCTTCCGGTCATTGTTTTCTACCTTTGCCCACGTCATGTTCTCGGGCATGTTAGGTTATTACTATGGTGTAGCTATTTTTGCTTCCGATCTGATGAAAGAAAAACATAACGCCAAAAGACTTACCGTAACCAGATTTTTCGCCCGCCTGTTCCATCTGAAAAAATCAACTCTCTTTCACGAAGAAAAACTTACACAGGGCTTGTTGCTGGCAATTGTGGCCCACGCTGTTTTTAATATCTTTTTGGAAATGAACTGGACCTTTTTACTGGTACCTTACCTGACCGGCGGCTACATTTACCTTACTCACCTGCTTGAAAAAAAGGAAGCGCATAAGATTTATGCGCACCTAAACGTAAGCAGAAATGATTTTAATCCGAATAATTCCGGAGCATCTCAGGCAAGAATATTACAATAATCTTTTTAACTGGCTTCCTTATGGCAAGTTAGGTACAATCAAAGTGCCTATAACCCCATTTTATGCCTAAACATAAAATTGCCGTATCAGGAGACAAAGGGTCATTTTCCGAAGAGGCAGGTCTTTTTTATGCAAAGGAAAACGATCTTCCGGGTGAACTTGTCTATGCAACCGATATTAATGGCGTTCTGGTTGCCCTAAATGCGCGTGAAGCCGATCTGGGCATTTTCCCGGTCGCCAATTCCCGCGGCGGAATCATTGAACACGCCTATGAAGCCATGGGAAAGCATAATTTTAAATATCTTGAACAGTTTAAAATGGACGTGGAACAGTGTTTAATGTCGCGCCCGGAAAAGAGCGAGAAGGATATCAAAAAAATATCCAGTCATCCGGAAGCCATTTCCCATTGTGAAAATTACCTGCGGAAACAGTACCCCAACGTCCGTCTGATTTACTGGGATGATACTGCCAAGGCCGCCAAAGACCTTGCTGAAGGCGTACTTTCCGAAGACACCGCCGTTATTGCTCCTGCAGTCTGCGCTGAGCAGTATGGTCTTAAACTCCTTGCTAAAGGAATTCAGGATCAAAATCCCAACTTCCTTAATTTTATCGTGGTACAGAGGATTTGAACGTCCTTAACCCGCCTGCTAATTATTTGGCCATAATAAGCCAAAAGATTTCATAGCCTCTTTACAGAATAGAAAAAGAGTGATAACCTCTCACACACTCTTTATTAGGTCTACTAAAAGACAAATTTATTTGCTATGTCGATTGATAAAATCATTGTTAAAGGAGCCAAGATTCACAATCTTAAAAACGTCAGCGTAGAAATTCCGCGCGATAAGCTGACAGTTATAACCGGACTTTCCGGATCGGGAAAGTCCTCGCTTGCTTTTGATACCATTTATGCTGAAGGCCAGCGGCGTTATGTGGAAAGCCTTTCCACTTATGCCCGCCAGTTTTTGCAGCTTATGGAAAAACCGGATGTGGATTCAATTGACGGCCTTTCACCGGCCATTTCCATTGACCAGAAAACCGCCAGCCGCAATCCCCGGTCTACCGTTGGCACAGTCACCGAAATTTATGACTTTTTAAGGCTACTTTTCTCTAAAGTTGGCCACCCCCACTGTCCACAGTGTGGCAAGCCGATTCAAAAGCAATCATCAAGCCAGATTGTAGATATCGTAGCCGAAATGGAGGAGGGGAAAAAGATCCTGCTTTTGGCTCCCGTAATTAAAGATCGCAAGGGGACCCATATCAAAGTTTTCGAAAAGATTAAAAAAGACGGTTTTGTACGTGTCCGCGTTGATGGGGAAGTAATCAGCGTACTTGATGTTCCCCAGTTGGATGAAAATAAAAAGCATTCCATCGAAATCGTGGTTGACCGTCTGGTCGTCAAAAATTTCAAAAAGATCAAAAAAAAGCTCTCCTCCGGCGATGAAATCGAAATGCCTAATCCTGACCGCAGCCGTCTGGCCGATTCCATCGAAACAGCTTTAAAACACGGCGACGGACTTTTGGTTATCCAGGATAATGATACAGGGAAGGATATGATCTACAGCGAAAAATTTGCCTGTCCAACCTGCGGAATCAGCATAGCCGAAATATCACCGCGCAGTTTTTCTTTTAATAACCCTCATGGCGCCTGTCCGGAATGCCATGGCCTTGGGACCAAACTGATTATCGACCCCAAACTGATTATCCCGAATGAGGAACTGACGCTTGCTGAAGGCGCTATTATGCCCTGGTCAGCAACCACGTCGCACCTTACCTGGTACAACCGTATTCTTTCTGCCGTTGCCAAAAAGCATGGGTTTTCCATGCATGCGCCCGTTCGTGAATTAAGCAAGGAAGCCATGCAGATGGTACTTTACGGCACCGGTAACGACAACAAATATACAGTTTCCATTGGTTATCGAAACGAAGATTCGCCTTTTTCAGGTGAATATAACACAACCTTTGAAGGCGTTATTCCAAACCTGGAACGCCGTTACCTGGAAACCGATTCTGATTACATCCGCAAAAAAATCGAAAAATACATGCAGGTACTGGAATGTCAGAAATGCCACGGGAATCGCCTTCGCGAGGAAGTTTTAGCAGTTAAAATAGACCGTAAATCGATTATTGATGTTACAAAACTTTCGGTTAAACAGGCTATGTCCTTCTTTAATCAGCTGAAACTTACCCCCATGGAGGCGCAGATCGCTAACCTGATTCTTAAGGAGATCAGTAACCGCCTGCAATTTATGGATGATGTTGGCCTTAACTACCTTACGCTGGATCGCGCGGCCAATACCCTTTCCGGCGGGGAAGCCCAGCGTATCCGTTTGGCTACCCAGATCGGCTCCCGTCTTTCCGGAGTGGTTTACGTCCTGGATGAACCTTCTATCGGCCTGCACCAGAATGATAACGCTAAACTAATCAAAACGCTGCATCACCTGCGTGATCTTGGTAATACCGTTATCGTTGTTGAACACGACATTGATACCATGCTGGCCTCGGACCACATTCTTGATGTAGGGCCGGGCGCAGGAAAAGAGGGCGGAAAAGTGATTGCCGAAGGCACCCCCAAGGAAATCATGAATCACCCCAATTCCATAACCGGCAATTATCTTAGTGGTAAGAAGGAGATTCCCGTACCTAAAAAACGCCGCAAAGGTAACGGCAAATTTATCAAAATCGTCAACGCCAGCGAGCATAATCTGAAAGATGTTTCCGTAACCCTGCCTCTAGGCACCTTTATCGGTATTTCAGGGGTATCCGGCTCTGGTAAATCCACCCTTATTAATGACATTCTGGTTAAAAAGGTTGAAATGGAAGTAAACGGCAGCAAGCACCAGGTTGGCAAGCATGAAAGAATCGACGGAATTGAGCACATTGATAAAATTATCAATATTGATCAGTCGCCAATTGGACGCACACCCCGTTCCAATCCCGCCACCTATACAGGCGTTTTTACCGATATCCGCGAGCTTTTTGCCACAACTCCCGAAGCCAAATTGCGCGGTTATAAATCAGGGCGTTTCAGTTTTAATGTTAAGGGGGGCCGCTGCGAAGCTTGTGCGGGTGATGGCATCAAAAAAATTGAAATGCACTTCCTGCCGGACGTTTATGTCCCCTGTGAGGTTTGTAAGGGAAAACGCTATAACTCGGAAGCCCTGGAAATAACCTACCGCGGGCGAAATATCGCTGAAGTGCTTGATATGACCATCGCCGAAGCCCTAGAGTTCTTTAATGCCATTCCCAACATCAAGACCAAGCTGGAAACCCTCTACGAAGTAGGCCTTTCCTATGTTTGCCTGGGCCAATCCGCCACTACACTCTCAGGAGGCGAGGCGCAGCGCATTAAACTTGCCACTGAGCTTTCCAAAAGGTCCACTGGATCAACCCTATATATTTTAGACGAACCTACTACCGGCCTGCATTTTGATGACGTAAAAAAACTGTTGGATGTACTTCAAAAACTGGTCGATAAAGGCAATACAGTTCTAACTATTGAGCATAACCTCGACGTGCTAAAATCAGTCGATTATATCGTTGATTTAGGCCCGGAAGGCGGAGACCAGGGCGGTGAAATTATTGCCCAGGGCTCCCCGGAAGACGTAGCCAAAGTAAAAGACTCCTATACAGGCATTTGGCTAAAGAAATACTGCAAGGTTTAAACAGACAGTCCCAGGCTTTTCATTGCATCATCCCGGGTAATTTCAACGTATTTGTCGACCTGTTTGCAGGTAGGGCATATTTCTGGCGGCTTAAAACCGTAGTGAATATCCCCGCAAATAGTACAACGCCAGAATTTTTTAGGTGGGTGAACAATTTCAGCCATATTTTTTACTATATTTAATAAACTATATTTATTTTAACTTACTTTAATGAAATATTGAATATTTCTTATAAGATTTAATTAAGTTTAATTAGATTTAATTAAATTTAATAAAGTATAATAT
>JAGOLJ010000089.1 GCA_017994125.1 Candidatus Altimarinota bacterium | reverse complement strand
AAAGTTTTCAGTCATGCTGGGTTTGTTATTTGCTGGTAAAAAGTGGGGGGCACTCTAAATTAAAAGAAGGGGCTGGTCAAGGACGGTGAATTATTACAGGTGAAGATTGCAGGCTGATGATTAGAGGTGAATATAAAAACCCCGGAAGTAATAAGGGCTCCCGGGGTTTTAAATAAGCTGTTATTGCGTGAAAAAATTATCTGGTTGTGGTGGTGTTAACTGTTACCGGAGTCCATGGATCTGGGCCGGGTTTGGTTGTTAAATTGGGAAGATAAGTTGAAGGGACAATGTATTGAATGGAAGGGGTTGTGGTAAATACATCTGACTTAAGATCAGATGTGCGGATGGCCCCCAGAATAAGCATGGTGGCAATAGCGCCGGTTAATACCCCTAACCAGATTAAGATGACCACCAGGTTGTTTTTTCCTATATGATCAACTTTTTCTACTTCATTTGTCATATTTGTTTTGGTTAAAAAATAAGACATCTGTATACTTTAACACCTTGCCGCCGCTCTGTCAATCCTGTTTGGCTGGATTCCATTATAATTACATCAACTTTTTAGGAAGATATTGACTCAAAAGTTATTTCTGAAATACTACGGTCTTCTAATTATTTTTTATTTACACGCGGCGTGCCATTTAGACGAAGTAACGAAAGTGATGATAGCGATGCCAGCTGTTCCGATAAAGTTGATGTGTTGAGAGCCGGCGGAGTAAGACGTGCCCGTGCTGTTGCTGAGCCCACTGATGCGGTAAGAAGGTCTATTGTACGCACTTTAACGGATAAAAAAGAAGGGGATGATTTGGGGCCTGTTGATACCTGTCCGGTGATAATAGATTTGCCGGGCGAAGCGCGTATCTCACATCTTTGTTATCCGGTATCGTTGCAGGGGCAGTTTTTAAAAACACTGGAAAAAGGGGATGGCGTTAAGCGTATTGGATCACTGCCACTGGTGCGAAATACGCAGGACAGGTTTAGTACTACACAGGTCGCAGTAAGAGATAATGACTCTTTTAAAGGTCTTATTGAGCTGCTTGAAAAAGAGCATCTTGATGCGAGGGTTTCGCTTTCTGATGCCCAGGCCCCATGTATCGCCGTTAACGGATGCATATCTCCGCTGGAAATGGATTTTATAAAAAATCCACGTGATTTGATCGCTACATTTGGTGAGAGGGACAAGGGCATGGGAAACGGCGGGCGCGCTACTCTGCCTGTTCGTGGTAGCGAGGAGGAGACTTTGCAGTGGAATAAGTTGTTAAAATTAGCCAATAGGGAGGCTCAAAAAGTAAGACTGGGTCCATGCTCATATCTGGCATTTAATCCCAGCATTTTTCTAAGAGGGACTTATAATAAAAAAATACTCGACCATCTGGCGATACTTTCCCAATCGAGGGATTACTGCATCAATTTTGACCAGATGGGAAACCTGATTTTGATTGCACTTCATGAAAGGGCTGCCGGCGGACTGTTAACCTGGGGTGAAGAGCTGAGGGATCTGACCCACGGAACAATTAATCTGCTTTTTGGTACAGGGGAAACTGCCCGGGCTGATGCCAATAATCTGGTTATAGACAATTACATGACGCATGTGGGGAATGATTACCTGCAGAGGCTTGCTGAAATCCAGCCGGATTTTTATTCGACCGATTTTTATCTTCGAAAAATGCAGGGCTCAAGAGATGAAACGCGTGTTAAGGTTGAGACGGCCGGTGACCCACTAATGGGTTTTGTTCCGATTGAGGTCCATAAAAGAGTGGAATACCTGGCCGGAGGCGGCCCTGACAGGTTGATTGGTTACACTCAGGAATTTAATGATATTAAAGACGCCCTTACCGGAAAGACCTCTCACCGTCTGGTTTTTCTTGAAGGCAGCGCCGGTGAGGGGAAATCCAGGCTTATCAGCGCGGTTACTGATGGTATGCCCAATGTGATAAAGATATCGATTGATCCGGGCGGAAGAGGAATACCTGGTTTTAGTTTAATAGATTTTGCAGACCAGCTTTCGCAGTTTGTGCTGGAGAAATTTGATGTTAACACGGAGGAGGTGCCGGCTAATATTCAGGCTCTGCTTGATTTTGCCGAAAAGACTAAAAACGAAAAGGATCTGGTTGCCAATCAGGATCCAGAAGCTATTTGCGAGCTTTGCCAGAAAGCTCTTTTGTGCCTTGAAGAAGAACTGGGTAAGTTAATTTTGTCGGTTGATGACATCCATCATAATGACCGCCTTTCTGACGGTTACATTATGGATATTGCCGGGGCTTTTGTGCGACAGAGTAAAAATTCCAATACGATTATGATGCGCCGGCCGGAAAAAAGGTATGCTTCACTGGCGCAGGACAACCTGAAAAGATCGGTAAAAAACTGTCTGACAGTTTCACTTCATGACAGTGACAATAAACCGAAACTTAACTTTAAAGACCGTAATATAACCCGCGATTATGTCCTGTATTCTTTACCGGAAGAGCTGCGTCTAAATCCCGAAACCAATGAAAACCGTGAGCTTGGCGAGTGGGCATATACACTTGGTGAAAACTGCAAGTCGCCTTTTGATATGACTTCCTATATGAAGGATATTCTGGCACACAGGAAAGATTATCTGATTATTGATAAAAACCGTGTAGAGCTAACTCCTGAAGGGCTTGAAAGAGTGCAAAAAGTTCAGGGGAAGGAGATGGTTATTTACCATCTGGAAAACATCCGGGAACAGCTTCTGCCTGATGAATTAATGATGCTTCAGGCTTTTGCCATGGTAGGATTTAAAAATTCCAAACTTGGCACAATCCAAAAATTCATGGAGCTGGCCTTTGGATTTCCAGCCAAAAAAACCTCGGGGATTATGAAGATTCTGGTAGAGAAAGGCTATCTAGTTTCGGATTCACAGTCGCGGCTTTATAGAATCTGGCATGAAAACCTGAGAGATATTGTGCTGGCGCGTACACTGGAAGAAAACACCCGTGAGGATATGGCGGTGAAGGTTTACAAGGCTGCCAGTGAATGTGAACTGGTTTCAGATGACCAGCAGTTCCAGATTATGCATTACGCGGTGCGTAATAAACCGCTTAAGGATGGGGAATTCTGGAATGACTACATGAAGTGCGCAAGAAACACGCTGGAGGCGGCGGGCAGGAGCAATATGTACGAGAAAGGCTATGCCGTTGCTACCATGATTCTTGATAACATGGATATTTATGATGATTTCCGGCCGGAAGGATGCAGTACCATGACTACAACTTTAACTGATCTGACTTACGGTGAGAAGATTGATGAAAATTTTAAAAAATTCATTATCGATGCTTTAGCCGCGGTGATATTCCATGGCTACTATATTGGTGAGATGGAAAATGTTTATAAGGCGATTCAAATTGCTGAAAAAATCCAGGAAAATTTCCCCGACCAGAATGTCGGGCTTGCGGAGTTTTATGAAATAGGATTTGACGCCGCCTATTTCCAGTCGAATAAAGAAAAGATGATTTATTTTTATGACAAGCTTCCACTTGAAAGTTTTAGTGAAGAAAAGCGGCATGTTTATGAAATACAGATGGCCTACCGAAAACGGCAGATTAGCGAATGCAGGCGTATTTTAGCTTTTTATACTGATGAGAAGGCGATGCCTGTTGAACTGAGGAGGCTTAAATACCGCATTGAAATTCAGGGGATTGTTAAGGAGCTGGCTGATGATGGAGTGGAGGGTGATGCCGCTTTGCTTGGACAGGGAATTACCCCTGAACAGGTGGAACGCGCAAGAAAAGTGTATGAATCTATTAAAGATTTTAGAAATGAATTTTTTGAGCAGAATAAAAATGGAAATGTTTCAAATAAAAGAAATAACCCGATTATGGAGCTAAGTCTGCTTGATATTGAAGGTGATGCCCTGACTTTTTTGGGGAATTATGACGGTGCTATAACCTGTTTTTCCGAGATATGGAGACTTTCCATGCAAATGAATATTCCACGAAGCGCCCTCTTTGCAGCAAAGAGAAAAGGAGATCTGGAGATAATGAAATCGGTGATGGCATTAAGGGGTGACGGACCTTTGGAGGAGCGCCTGGCGTTGCAGCAGAAAATGCTTAACAGCGCCATCTATACTTATATGGAGGAGGGTAACAACGTGGCCCAAAAACTTACTGATAAGGAATGGCTTTTGTTATTCTGCATACAGCGTTTAAGGGCAATCTGTATGAAGATCCAATCTTATATTGATGGTGGCGTCCTGGGAGAAGATACTGAAAAACTGATGCAGATGGCAATGGAAGATATTGAGTCGCTGGAAACTTCCGATTGGGCCAAAGCTTTGCCTTCCAACTATGATGCTCCTTTAAGTGATTTGGCCGATTGTTATTATGTAACGCCCTATGTCTGTTATTTTAGACAATTATGTGATGAGCTTTCCTGTTCAGACTGGTTTCCGGAAGAGCCATACAGTTTTGAGTATGCTACATGCGTATCAGGCGCGCTTAGGTATGCTGAACAGTTTAAGGATGATGATATGGGTGAAAAGCAAAGAAAAATGAGCGCGGTAAAAAAGAGTGGCGCTTACGCCTGGCTTGTTTCAAATATGGCGAATGGAGAAAATGCAGAGCCGGAGAAGCCGAATGAGCGATGAATCAGTAATGATTTGCGCTTCCACGGCAACGCTTCTTACATGTACCTTTCCATGGCCTTGGTGATGTCGATGTTGCTTATGTCCAGGTCGACGGCGGGAATGAGGTTTTCTTCCGTGGCCAAGGCG
>JAGOLJ010000007.1 GCA_017994125.1 Candidatus Altimarinota bacterium | reverse complement strand
GGGTTACCCAGATTCACTGGAAAACTACCGAAGGTTATTTCCAGGGTATGGGCTTATGCAGTTCACAGGCTGGATCCGACCTGATCTTAAACAGTAACTGCGCAGTAAGCTTTATGGGAGCATCAGCTGGAAACCTGATTACCGTTTCCGCTTATCCAGAAGAAGCAGGCATCTGCCAAAGAAATATCAACATCGTATCAACATCAACTCCTTACTGTTCCAGCTTACAACTTTCGCCATATTCACTTCCAGATAATGGCCAAAGCTATAACTACAACGCCCATGTTTACTGGAGTGACGGACAAACCTATGACACTACCGTCAACTGGAGCAGTGATAACGGTACAGCTACGCAGTCACATAGTAGCAGCCAGGACTACAACTATGGCTACACTAGAAACAACAATAATGGTTTTCTTGATGTAAAGGTAACCAATACTCCAGCTGGAACACTGGGAGACCAATATGGACTCTGCTCAAGACACCTCAGCGCAAGTGTAACCCCAAATAAATGTGATGACATGCGCATTTATGACACTGATAACGATAACAGCAATGGCTTCTGCGTAGAGACTTCACCCCACGATTACGAAAATTACCTCTCCTGGTCTATCCCTTCCGAAATTGATTACAGCCTCTACAATAACAACCGCTGCATCCGCATTTACAACTTGCCCAGCACGTCTCAGACCATTCACGTCCGCGTACCTGGAGAATCATGCGAACAGTCTATTACAATTCAAAAACGCAAGCGTCCGCCAGAACAACCGGAATTTGAAAAAGGTGTTAGAATCGTCAGCCCAAGAGCAGTTCTTAACAAGCTTTCAGGATACAACTATTACAAGACAGTTACTCCAAACCTGAATGAAAAGAACCCTGAATTCGAATTCAAACTGACCTTCACATCTCACGCCAATAACACTTCTGCAGTTATTACCGACCCTGCCTTCAAGAATGGCGTAATCCAAGGCATCCTCCTCCCAAACAGCAGCTCAGCCTTACAAGGCAGTCTGACACTGATGCCAGAAACCGTTAAAGTAAATAACATTGGAGAATGTCCAAGCAAGGGAACACAAACCAACTGTTACCTCGCACCTGCCGACATTCTAAACGGCATCACTCTCAAAAATCTTAACGCCGAACAGGTTGTTGAAATCACTTATCGCGCCAGAATCTCCTATAGCCAGATCTTAAATGACCCAACCATCTGCGAAAAAGGCGAAATCTGCGAAGAATATTTCAAGAACCTGGGCCACGCTGAATGGAATATCTCAGGCAGTTCAGGAACCTATTCCGATAGTGGATGGCTGGAAGATTCAACACGTATTCAACTCTTCTGCCAATACATTTTAAGTCGCGCCGCTGGTGACATCTTCCTGGAAAATGATCTCAATTACGGTATTGATATTAACAAGTGTACACCATATAAGAGTGGCACCGGAGTCATCATCACCCCAACCACTCCTGAAACTCCCAAACTGTCCAGTGAAGGAACCCCGATCGTAAATAAGATCTTCCAGATAGGCCACGAAGTCTGTACCACTGGCCAGGCAGGAAAACTCGATACTGACCTTAATAAACTCTACGGCAAGGATGTATCTCAACTCTCTAGCCAAATCTGTGAAGTCAAATTACAACCTGGCAACCCATGGCAGCAGGAAATCATTGCCAACAGCATCAAAGAAAACATCACGAGAGTTGCCAGATGGGATGCTATCGAAGGTAACCAGTCTTTAAACATCTTACTCAACGACTCACAATATAAAGATAACAAAGTATTCCGCGTTAATGGCAACCTTAGTGTTGACCAGGCCGTTGAATTCGGATCAGGAGCCAAAACCTTCATCGTCGAAAATGGCGATCTAGTCATTAAAGGCAACCTCACCTACCAGACTGAAAACCTGCAAATCAATTCCGTAAAAGACATTCCATCCGTAGCCTTCATCGTACTTAATGGAAGCGTATATGTAGATAAAAACGTCACCAATCTTGTGGGCGTCTACTACGTACAGGAAGGTGACAAGGAAGTAACGACTGGTGACAACAAGTATCGCACCGACAGTGGCAAACTCTTCTCCGGCAGCCCGTCAAACAAGAACGACATATCCAACAAACCGTTAACTGTTGAAGGTTCAGTCTACGGCGATATCCAGCCACTCTTTAAAGACAGGCAATATGCAGGAGAACCTGGTAAAGAAAATCAGGCCGCAATCACCATCCGCTTCGACCAGCGAATCATGCTTAATACCCCGCCAGCCCTGCGTGACATTATCAGCGTTAGTGAAACTCAGGTAGCAAGATAAAAACAAATACCGGAAACAAAAACAAAAAGCCCTAGAAAAGCTCAAAAGCCCCCTAAAAACTTCGGGGGCTTTTGTCTTCTGGTAACCTGATGCAGCTCACTTCCAAATTAAAGGCAATTATAGTAAAGTTCTCTCACAACTTAAGGATTTTCTTAATGTCCAATCTCTTCCTTTTTACCGGCAATGACACTTTTACTGCACATAAGACCCTAAAATTCTGGCAGGATGAATTCACAAAAAAATACGGTGACTATAATGTCCAGGTTTACGAAGGTGAAGACCTAAGCGTCGACGAATTCAGAAACGCTATCGGCACAATGCCTTTTTTAAGCGATAAAAAACTCGTTATCATCAGGGACTTTCTGGATAGCGCCAGTAATGAAGAACAACAAAAAGTTGCCGAAATACTTGAACATCTTGGTGACCATTGTGTACTGGTTTTCATCGAACATGAATCCCCTGATGCCCGAACCTCTCTTTATAAAAAGATTGCCAAAATCGGACAAATAAAAAACTTTCCAGAACTGGAACCGTCCGCACTGGTTGATTGGATCAGTAAAGAAGTGAACAAAAAAAGTATTCACCTTGGCCAGAAAGAGCTAACCCACTTGTCACTGTCCGTAGGACCCAACCTCTGGCAAATGAGCCACGAACTTGAAAAAATATCCCTTTTCGCCAACGCCCAGCCATCAACCAACATAACCGCCGCCACTATCGATCTACTGATAAGTCCCAATTTAAGCTCAAACATTTTTAAACTAACCGACTCCATTGCCGCCAAAAACCCCAAAGCCGCAATAAAAATTTTGGACAAGCTGCTCCAAAGCGGGGACGACCTGTTCCAAATCTTCTACATGATTGCTAGGCAATTTAGACTATTATTACAAATAAAAACATGTCTGTTGCAAAAATTATCTACACAAAAAATAATTCAAAAACTTAAAGAAAAACCCTTCACTGTAAACCAGACAGTTAACCAATGCCAAAACTTCACAGTCCCGCAACTCCAACTGGCCTACAAAGAACTTTTGAACATAGACATTAACCTTAAAACAGGTAAAATCCGGACAACAACTGATGACAATCGCGAATTCAGATTATCGCTTGAAAAACTCATAATCAAACTCTGTCGTTAATTTAAACTTCTCCTAAAATGTTCAACAAGCTCTTCCAAAACCTTGGCTTAACCGACAAAGAAGCTAAAGTTTATCTTGCCAACCTGGAAATCGGCACCAACCCGGTCTCTGAAATAGGAAAAAAATCCAAACTAAATCGTGTCACCACCTACGACATCCTCCAAAAGCTTGCCAAAAAAGGGCTTGTTAACTCTATCATTAGAAAAGGTATAAAATATTTCAGCGCTGTAGATCCGGAACTGGTCGCAAACGAATACAAGAAACGAGCCAATGAACTTTACCTGGCCCTCCCCGACCTGAAAAAACTCCATGGCGAACAGGATCAGCCCAAAGTTCAATATTTTGAGGGCATCGAAGCGGTTAAAAATATTTTTGCTGATTCTCTGGTAATTTATGAAGAAAAAGATGGCAATGAAATTCCTCACGAAATCCTGAACTATTGCAGTAAAAGCTTTCGACAACTTTGGCCAACCTTCGAAGATGACTACTCAAAAGAAAGAATTAATAAATCAATAAGCCTTAAATGCCTCTGCGCCGATGATGAGTTCGGTAAAATCATTCAGGCTCAGGACCTCAACAATAACCGGGAAACAAGGCTCATTCACGAAGACAAATTCCGCTTCCCCGGAGAAACCATCATCTATAAAAACAAGGTTTTAATTGCGGCAATTCACCCCGAACCTCAGGCAATCCTTATTGAAAACAACAACATAGCCGACGCTCAACGCACCATCTTTAACCTGGCCTGGGAATTTGCCGGCTTTAAAACAGCTCCATTCACGCTTCCCAAAACTGAATCAGCTCCATTACGCGAACAAACCACCCATCCCATAGCACCCGACCAATCAGGAATGGTTATTCGCAAAGTCGGCACCCTCAGAAAAAAAGAAGAAATTCAGGAAAACCAGGTAAGTCTTTTCTAAAAAAGCCTATTTATAATTAGCTCTAAAGTCCAGGCTTTTGCTTATGCCACTCAGTAGCCTGTTCATAGTAGTTCCCAACTCTTAACAGTAAATCTTCTCTGAATTGTGGCGCAATAATTTGCATTCCCACAGGCAATTTAGCCGCACCCGTATCCTTGTTATCCACAAATCCGCAAGGAATACTCAAAGCCGGCACCCCCGCGCAACTTGAAGGAATAGTCAGAGCATCTGCCAAGTACATTTTTAACGGATCATCAATTTTCTCTCCAACTTTCCATGCAGGAAACGGAGACACAGGAGTCAGCATCACATCAACTCCTTTAAAAGCTTCGTCAAAATCGCGACAAATTAAAGTACGGACACGTTGGGCCTTTTTATAATAAGCATCGTAATAACCAGCACTTAAAACATATGTTCCAATCATGATACGACGTTTAATTTCATCACCAAAACCTTCACTTCTGGCCTGATAGTAATAATCAACCAGATCCTTAGCTTCCTCCTTGGGCTTCGAACCATACCTTATCCCGTCAAAACGGGCCAAGTTGGCACTCAACTCGGCAGGCATTGCCACATAATAAACAGCCACCGCATATTTAGTGAACGGAAGACTTACATCATGTATAGTCGCCCCCAACTTTTCGTATTCTTTAAGCGCTGAACGAACCACCGCTTCCACCGCCGGATCAATCCCCTCGCCATAATATTCTTTGGGTACGCCAATCTTCAAACCGCTTAAAGGTTTGGAAGGATCAGCAGCCGGCTTATCAATCTCTCCAATATAATTCGGCACAGGAACATCTGGAGTTGTCGAATCAAGATCATCACGTCCCGCCATCACCTGTAACACCCTGGCAACATCCCTCACCGTTTTCCCAAAAGGGCCAACTGTATCCCAGGAAGAAGCCATAGCCGTAATTCCACTTCTGGAAACCCGACCGTATGTAACCTTCAACCCGACACAGCCACACAAAGAAGCTGGTTGGCGGATGGATCCACCCGTATCAGTGCCTGTACTATAAAAAGACATATCTGCTGCTACGGCCGCAGCAGATCCTCCTGATGACCCCCCTGAAATATAATCAGCTCCCCACGGATTGCGCGTTGGACCAAAACAGGAATGCTCAGTAGAACCTCCACAGGCATATTCATCAAGATTGGTTTTTCCAATAAGCACTAACCCTGCCTTTTCCAGACGATCAACGGCAGTCGCACTATAAGGTGGTACAAAATTTTTCAGTATCGGCGAACAACAGGTTGTCCTGACACCTTTAGTATTGAAATTATCTTTTAAACCGGCTGGAATCCCGTCAAGATCGGAGATTTGCTGCCCCATGGCAATTCTCTCATCAGCAGCCTTTGCTCCAGCCATAGCCTTATCTTCACAAAAAGTAACATAGGCATTCAGAGTAGGATTAAGCTTTTTTGCTCTTTCTATCAGGTTACTGGTTAACTCAGTGGAAGAAAATTTCTTTTCCTTTAACCCTTTTGCAGCCTCTTCTAAAGTTAGTTTGTATAACATTTATGCAGAATTAATTATTTTTAATTACCTGTTTCACCCTGATCATATCACCCTCCACTGGAAGTTCTGTACAGGCCAAAAGCTCATCCCTGTTACAAAATCTTTTTTCTTCATCAGTACGGGTAACATTACTAAGACCAGTCACCTGGGAAGTCGGCTCAACTCCATCAGTATTGACCTCATTTAGCTGTTCCACATACTCCAGAATACTACTCAGCTGTTTTGAAAACTTCTCCGCAGCCGTATCATCAATACCAATCCTGGCCAACTTGGCAATATGTTTAACTTGTTCTAATGAAAGCATAATTTGAATTAATGTGAGCACATTTTAAACAATCCGTCCCTCAACATCAAATCTAAAAAACTCACTAAAAAATAATCCTTTGAAACTTGCGGGAAACGCTCTTACACCGTATAATCCCAATGTCTTAAAATAAAAAAATCTCTGTGAAAACTGCCGAAAACATCAAAAAAATCGCTCTCATCTTTTTCTTCATACTGGGAACTTTGCATATCGTTTCCGGCTTAATGACTGCCAATAACTATTTAATGCCACTAAGCCTCATTCTGAACCGCATCCTGGATATCCCTTTTGCCATAACCGCACTAATCTACGGACTTTCCAGCATTTTTGTTACTCTTCCGCCACAAAACCACAAACTTGCCAACATTTTCTTTAGTATTTTAACTATTATAATCTTCCTCGGTTTGCTATATATTAACCTCCTTGTCCCCGACAAACCGTCAATGCCTGAGGGGCAGGATCAATCATCTCAAACACAGAACCTTGTTCAATAACAACCAGAACAACCAGAAAACCGTCATGGCCTTCGGCACCTTCGACATCTTCCATGATGGCCACGAACATTTCCTAAAGCAGGCAAAAAAATTCGGCGATTACCTGATAATCGTTGTTGCCAGGGACAAAACCGTCCGCCAGATCAAAGGAGAAACCCCTCTAAACAATGAATCCCATCGAATGGAAACGTTACGGAAAAGTGGTTTAGCCGACAAAGTCATTGCAGGCGATCTAACCGATAAATACAAAGCTATTCGTAAATACCGCCCAGAAGTAATCGTCCTCGGCTACGACCAGATGGTTTTTACTCAAAAACTTCATAAAATCCTCATCGACATCAAACTGGACGCCCGCATTGAACGACTCGACGCCTTTTTCCCGCAGGTTTTTAAATCATCGCTGTTAAAACAGAAAATGGAAATAGAGCCTTCTGAAGACATCATGGGACTTAAAACCCAGCTCACTTCAAATACAATCAGAAACAACACAAACTAAACAATAACCAAACTTCCCTTGGCAAAGACTTCAAGGAAAAATGTAAAATTAAAGGTACGCGATTTAAGCGGTAATTTAATTGTATCTGGATACCGTTGCCTCACGCTTGGCATACAAAACTTTATACGCAACAAATTTTTATCCATAGCCACAATTGTGGTTATTTCCGTAATCATTTTCATTTTCAACATTATCCTGGCAGTACAGTTTATTGGCAGCCAAACCCTTCGTGCACTCAATGAAAAAGTAGATATCGTCATTTACCTTAGAAGCGACGTCGACAACTACAACGCCACTCAAATGGTTGATGCCATCAAACAGATTAGCGGCGTAAAAGAAGTAAAATACACATCCAAGGAAGATGCCCTTGAAATCATCGCCAAAACCCATCCCAAAACAGCGGAATTTCTCCAGAAATTCGATATCCAAAATCCCCTTCCCCCATCAATCAGCATTGTCACTCAGAGTGCTGAAGATCACCTGGCTGTACAGAAATATCTGCAAACCAGCGAATACAGGAACCTCATGCAAAACTACGTCACTGACGAATCCAGTGGCCAAAGTGAAATCATGTCCACTATAGCCAAGAACCTCGCCAGCATCAGCAGTTTCGTTAAACAGTTAATTTTCTGGATAGTCCTGATCTTTGTCCTCGGAGGAACATTAGTCATCGTAAACGCTATCCAGCTAACCATCTTCACCAGACGGCATGAAATCTACATAATGAGACTAGTTGGAGCCACCCCCTCATTCATCCGCACCCCGTTCATCCTTGAAGGGATCATGTACGGATTTATAGCCGTTATCCTCAGTTTCATTTTCCTGAGTATTCTGGGTAACACCATCCACATTGAAGGAAGCAATCTCTGGGCTATCTACCAGAACATTGATCTCCTCAAAATTTTCCTCATTGAACTGGGACTTACTGTTCTTTTGGCTGGATTCAGCAGCTACGGAGCAACTGAACAATACATTAAAGGTAAACTTACCGTTAATTAACGCTCCCTTTTTTTTATGCCCAGCAAAAACATTGCAACCGAAGGGATCATTCTGCATAAAACAAATTTCGGTGAGTACGACCAGTATATAACCTTTTACAGTCCCACTCTGGGCAAGATTGAGGCAATTGCCAAAGGCAGCCGCAAAATCTCCAGTCCTTTTCTTGGCCACCTTGAAACGCTGAACATTTGCAAATTTCAACTTTATAAAAGCCTGTATGCCTACACTATCATCCAGTGTCAGGCAGTCCATTCATTCAAGGAAATCCGGTCCGATTTTGATAAATCAGCCATGGCTATCCTTTTTAGCGAAATCTTCCATAAGACCGCGCACAGCCATGAACAAACCCAAAACCTGTTTGAACTCTTAAAAGAGTCACTTACCCACCTGTCACAAAGCAACAACCACTCTCTTTGTCTTGAAGCCTTCAAAATTAAATTATTATCCCAGCTCGGGCTCCTTCCTGAAATCAAAAATTGCTCCATCTGCCATCGTAAATGGAATGAAGACAGCCTTATCCTTATCAGCGAAGACGGACATCTAAGCTGCCAGCATTGCCGCTTTAGCAACACAAGCTACCGAACAATCAATTTCATGGACATGAAACTGATCAACTTTATTGGCACAGCCGGTTTTGGTGAAATCGAAAAAATCATCATTCCTCAGACTAACCACACCGTCATTAAAAAATTCGGAGATTTATTTCTAAACCACTTTACCGGAAAAGAAATGTTATCCGAAAGCCTCGTGCAGTCCCTTTAGGTTAGTCCGTCTTGTTAACTTCCAACACACTCATTACCCTCCCCAACCCCGACACGACTTTTTCAAACTGGTCTTCATCTATCACATTTAACACAATATCACGTGAAACGAGAGTTTCATTTGACGCAACTGTTTCAAACTGGGGAGCTCCGAAATCTACAATATCGATATTCATTTCCGAAATAGCCTGTGTAATATCCCTGATCAGGCCAACTCTGTTTTTTGCCGTAACTGTGACCTTAACCGGGTAAGATTTATCCTGAAAAGCCTTTCCCCAGGTAGCATCAATAATTCTTTCGGGAGTCGAATGATGCTTCAGGAACTTGCATCCCTCCAAGTGAATGGAAACAGCATTCCCTCTTGTAAGAAAACCTTTAATCGCCTGCCCAACCTTGGGTTTACAACAATTGGCAAACTTATGTGGTATGCCACTTTCACCGGCTATAAAGACCTCATTTCCGCCCAAAATCTTCCGATAATTCCTCCTCGGCAATACCTTCTTATTGATTTTAACAACATCAACATTGGTAAGATCCGGTTTTTGAGGACGCTTTTTAACCAGATTTCTAATTAAAGTACCCACCGAAAAAGTTCTCTTACCTATTTCTTCCACTAACGCCGCCCGTTCCCTATAATTTAACTTCCTTCCCTTATACTCCTTTAATAAGGATAATTCCTCATCTAAGAGATCTTTACCATCTTTTTCCAGATACTTGTTTATCAAGTCCTTCCCCTCCTTAAACACCCCGCCCAAATCTATATTTTTCAAATACGAACGTATTTTCGTTTTGGCTCCGGTTGTCTTCACAAATGAAAGCCACTGCGGCTTCGGTTCAGACCTGTTGTTAGTAACAATTTCAACAACCTCTCCATTTTGTAATTCATAATTTAATGGAACAACCTGCCCGTTAACTTTTGCAACCTGCGCATGATTTCCTATATTGGAATGAACAGCATAGGCAAAATCTATCGGCGTCGCCCCCTGTGGAAGATCCTTCAAATCCCCATTCGGAGTAAAGACAAAAATCCTGTCATTAAAAAGATCGAACTTCAAAGCATGCATAACTTCCGTTCCGCTCTTCAGCTCCTTTTGTAAACTTGCCAGCTCATTAATCCAGTCTCCATACTGGCCCACTGTTTCAATTACACCAGCCAAATCCCTGCTATCCGTCTGCTTAAAAGATTTTGTAGCTTTCTTGGTATCTTCATAAAGCCAGTGCGATGCCACACCAAACTCAGCCTGCTCATGCATGGATTGCGTTCTAATCTGGATCTCGGTAACCTGAAAACCATTCTTCCCAATACCAATGACGGCTGTATGCAAACTTTGATAACCATTCGGTTTTGGCACTGCAATATAGTCTTTAAAACGATTAGTCAAAGGCGTCCAATTGCTATGTATCAGCCCAAGGACCGCATAAAGATGGTCATTTAAAGGCTGACCTTTACCATTAAACCTGTTAGGTAAAATTACCCTCATCGCAAAAATATCAAACAAGTCACTCAACGTTGAATGGCTCTTTAACTTCAGCTTACGATAAATGCTATAAAGGCTTTTCAATCTTCCCTCAACCATTCCTGCAATCTTATTATCAGATAAAAGCTGTGTAATCTCAGCTTTTATATCGTCAATATTTTTCCCTGTCCTGGATATATATTCATCCAACTGGGCTTTCAGATTCTCATACTGTTGCGGGTACAAATACTTAAAAGCCAAATCCTCAAGCGTCATCTTCAAATTATATATACCCAATCTGGCCGTTACCGGAACATAGATATCCATCGTTTCCTTTGCTAAAAGTTTCTTCTCTTCAAAGGGAGCAAAATCCGACATCTTCATATTATGGATTCTGTCCGCGATCTTAATAAGAACCACTCTTATATCCTTAGCCAGGGCAAAAAACATCTTCCTGAAACTTTCCAGCTCAGCCTTCTGATCGCTTGATTTAATACGCCTAAGCATATTCACAGCTTCAACCATATTACATACCTCCTCTCCAAACATTTCTTTTACTTTTTCCTTCGAATATTTTGGGTGCTTGGGAGCATCATGAAGCAAAGCCGAAATAATTGTATCCTCATCCGGATGCATCGGCATCAGAATCTTCACTACTGCTAAAACATGATCAATAACCGTATCACCGCAACTTCTGGTAATACCGCCACACACATCCATCGAATAACTATAAGCCGACTTAATCCTGTCCAAATTCAACCCCGGGCGCACTATGCCTGCATCAGCCAAGATTTGATCAAGCCTTTCCATAGCAGTTTATAAGTTGCCCCTAAACTACCATTTTTACCGTCCAAAAGCAATTACTTATCTTGCGAAAACTGGCTAATCAATGCCTAAAAATACTAATTGGAAACCTGCTGCGGATGAATAATTAAATCAATACCTCCACCAGGAACATCTACCACATGAATCCCCTGAACAAGAGCCGACTGATTCTGTTCAACAGCCATAATGCGTTTACCCAATTTACCAAGCGCAGTTACATAATACTCCTTTAACTTGGTTAAAGCCCCACTTCTCGCTTTCAATGCCGCCTGCTTCTGGGTTATATCCACAAAGCCCTTCAGCAAAACATCACTTTGCTCAGCTTTCAACTGATCGAGTGCAGTAAAGAAATCTGATTCGTATTTGGACTTGGAAGGATTCAAACTGTTATATGATGCTGCGATATCATCAAGATTTAACTGGATACTCCTAAGGATTTCATTACTTTGATCTCTCGCTGTTTTCAAATCATCCAGATATTTAATTAAGGCCTTATCTCTCTCAGTTGTCCTATCAAGCATGTCATAAACATTAATTTCATAAAGAGCCTGAAGCTGTTCAAGATTCCGGACATAGCTGATAAACTCGTTCACATCCTTAGCCAAATCTTTCAGCTCACCATAATAAGTCGCCGCAGAAATACCAGTTTCTCCTTTTACACGGGGCTCCATCAACCGGCCAAAATAATCGGCAACGCTAATCTGCACAGGAACCCTGTCATTCACAGAACCGCTATTGGAAGCAAACAACAAAGCTGTCGTAACTCCAAAAATTGCACGATCTTCTTCACTCGGCTGAACATTTACCTTTTCGGGAGCTTTTGGAGTGAAAAAGCCAACCACAGAATTATATGCATTTACAGCAATTCCTGATGAATAAAGATAATATACTCCACCTCCAACCAGGCCTATTAAAATAGCCCCAATCAGATACCCAATCTTAAAAGATTTTAACGCCGAACCAAGGCCCTTGGTAACCCCTCCTATTCCTGATGCAACCGCTTCCGCAAACTTAAAAGCAGCAGGCTTACCATTTTCCTGAGGATGACTAGTCACGGGATGCTCCGGCAAAACAGGCTTGGTAACTGATACCTCCTCTATGGGCTCACTGTAATTTCTTATTTCAGCTGGCAACTGCCCTAATTCCGGTTCTCCAGAATTTACCATTTCCTCTTTAGAAGGAGCTTCCTGCTGCTCAAGGCTGGACTCACCCGCATCCTCTTCACTAACATCTGTTGGAGGGAAAATTGGAGTTGAATAATAACTAAACCTCGACTCCGAATAGTCAGAACGTGGATTTTCTGTTTCTGCCGGCTCAAACGGGGTCCCTGCCTGCGCCGCCAAAGATTCCTCTTCAGTTATAGCAGACTCCTCCGCTTTTTCTTCTTCCGGTTCATTAGGTACGATTACCGGCGAAATTTCCTCCACAACCGGAGGCTGTACCTCTTCGTTAAATTGTTCCTCTTCAACAGAGACAGCCTCTTCAGCCACCCCTGTTTCTTCAGTTTTTACCGCATCTTCAGCTACTTGACCTTCCTCAGTAACAGGCTGTGCAACACCTGTGATTGACGGCTCCTCTTCTTTTTCAGATATGGGCTGATATTCCTCGCTCAAAGCAGCAGGTATCTTTTCAGGCACCGGCGCAATTTGAGTTTTTTCGACTGGCTGTTGAAACTGCCTAGGAGCTGATATTTTTTCCTGCTCTGCCAAACTTTCCTGCTCTACTACCCCTTTCTGTCCCAACAAATCTTTCTGTCCAGTCAATTTTGGCTTACGCCTTCTACGCCTGCGTTTCTTTGCCACAGCCGATCCCTGCCCACCAGCAACAATTGAAGCCCCCACTCCAGGAGAAACAGCCCCAGCCTGAATAGCTGCAGATTGAGCTGACATATCTGCCACGGGCTTTGTTTCAGTTTGATTAGTCCCCGTCTGAGGACTTACTAGATTACGATTCAAAGATGCCGGCCTGCGCCGCCTTCTTCGCCTTTTCTTGGCAACCAAAGAGCTGCCACTACTCTGGCCGGGAATTACAGCCTTGTTCTCCCCCTGTGACTGGTGCTGAAAAGGAGATCCCCCCGGATTTTGGCCCTGACTTTGCTGATTTTGACCCTGCGTATTATCTTCCGGCATAAAGGCATAAAAATATCCTTACATTATAGCACAAAAAAAGGCCGTTTGAAACGCTTATAAACGGCCTTTTAAAGCAATTTTATTACACCTTAAGCTGATCCTTTAGTAGCTTATCCTGAAATTGGACACACTGGAACTATAGCTCGCAGCGGGATTCATGGCAGCACCAAGTCCTACAGCGGCAAAAATAGCTCCCAAAATTACAAATACAATAATTGTAACGATCATCGTTAACACTGTATTGGTCGGATCCATCTTAAAAACTGTCTTCAATGAAACAAATTCAACTACCAGCATGTATACACCAATAACAAGAGATATCAGCATCCCCAGTGAGGGCAATATTGGGGTAAGAATATTCAATACATTAATAATACTGGCTAACCCAACAATCCTGAAGAGCTCAGCAAAAGTACCTTTTCCATTAAAGACTTTTGTAGCAACCAAGGTTGTTACAAAAATTGCCAAAGCAGCCATAACAAACTGAGCAATCATGGTAATCAACGTGTCCTGAAGCGACGGATGAAAAACCATGTTAAAAACCTTTATTCCCAAAATAAGGTTAGCTAAAGGACCTACAATCACCCCAATAACCAGGAAAATCAGCGCAACCATATTCAATTTCTCATTCTTTGCCACCTGCTCAATTGCTGTAGTATTAAGTTTAAAGATTTCTAGAACACTCTTAAACCCGCCCTGGAAATCCATATTCTTTGTATCAAACTTCGGCAGGCTCATCTCTGGTCCAAGCTTTAAACCAGCATTTCGACCATGTGACTGATGTTCAGAATGATGAGTTTCATGACCTTCATGATGCACTTTTTGCTCTTCCATATTTTTTGTTTAAGGTTAAAAAATAATTTAGCCGCGAATATTATAGGTAAAAACATTCACTTCTTCAACCTTAAAGGCTACCTGCTTCCCTTAAAGAGAAAACCTCATAACAAAACCATAAATGTCCATAAAATCAAATCGAACTTTTTTAAAAATATTCAATTTAAAAAAGCCCTTAACTATAATACAAGCCTAGTTTATCAAAAAATTTTTATCTCTTAAAAAAGCTACACTATGTACGTGCCGCTAATTTCTATCGGTGTAAGCATTATTGCTCTTGCTTATGCTGTACTCTTAATTTTCCAGATCCTCAAAAAGAACCGAGGTACTGAAAAAATGCAGGCTATTGCCAATGCCATCCAGGAAGGTGCAACCGCTTACCTGAACCGGCAATCAATTACAATCGGTTTCTTCACAGTAGTACTTTTCCTGATCCTGGCCTTCGCCCTGCCAAAAGGACAACACAATGACGGAGTGCTTACTGCAGTTGGGTTCCTGGTAGGCGCTCTATTTTCCGGATTGGCCGGTTATATTGGTATGAACGTTTCCGTACGCGCCAATGTCCGAACAACCGAGGCCGCCAAAGAGGGCTTACAACAGGCACTAAATGTAGCCTTCAAGGGTGGATCCGTTACGGGACTTTCCGTTGTTGGACTTGCCCTCCTTGGAGTCAGCGCTTTTTATTACGTTTTCACAACCTACCTTAATATACCTGTCGATGCAGCTCCAAAACTATTAATAGGTTTTGGATTTGGCGCCTCCCTGGTATCACTTTTCGCCCGCGTCGGCGGTGGCATTTTCACCAAAGCTGCAGACGTAGGTGCTGATCTGGTCGGTAAAGTTGAACAGAACATTCCTGAAGATGATCCCCGCAACCCTGCAGTAATTGCGGATAACGTTGGAGATAATGTTGGTGACTGCGCCGGCATGGGAGCCGACCTTTTTGAAACCTATGCTGTAACTTTGATTGCAGCCATGATGCTAGCAGCATCCACCCTTACTTCGATCGGCGGACAAAAAGCCATTGAATACCCTCTTGTACTCGGTGCAATCGCCGTTATTGCCACTATCATTGGAACTTTCTTCATCAAACTCGACCGGTCCCACAAAATAATGAAAGCCCTATATAAAGGAATGATTGTAACCGGTGTAATTTCGGCAGTCGGCTTCTTCTTTGCCAATCAGTACATGATTGGCGACATCAACATTTATTTTGCCGCACTAGTCGGTCTTGGTGTTACGCTCTTCATCAACATCATCACCGAATACTACACAGCCAAGGAATATGCTCCTGTCCAAAAAATAGCAAAGGCATCACAGACCGGCGCCGGAACCAATGTTATTACAGGACTTGCCGTTGGACTGGAAAGCACTTTCCTCCCAGTCATCCTGATCGCAGTCGGAATCTTCCTCGCTTACTATTTTGGAGCCGTTTCATCTTTAAATAATGGTATCTTCGGTATTGCCATCGCTGCAGTAGCAATGCTCTCAACCACAGGTATGATTATTGCTACCGACTCTTATGGTCCTATTACCGACAACGCTGGCGGTATAGCCGAAATGGCCGGCCTTCCAGAAAAAGTCCGCCAACATACCGACGCTCTGGATGCCGTAGGTAACACCACTAAAGCCGTTACCAAAGGATATGCTATTAGTTCAGCCGCCCTTGCAGCCCTTGTCCTCTTCCAAAGTTATACAGAAGAACTAGCCGCTGGGGGCCATGGCCAAACCTTTATCTTCAATCTGACTGACTATCGTGTTATCATCGGACTTTTCATTGGTGGCTTACTCCCCTTCCTTTTCTCTTCATCCTGCATGGAATCAGTAGGAAAAACCGCTTACAAAGTTGTTGAAGAAGTACGCAACCAGTTCAAAACCAAAAAAGGAATTATGGAAGGTACAGAAAAGCCTGATTACAGCCGCTGTGTAGACATAGTCACTAAATCAGCACTTAAAGAAATGGTATTCCCTGGACTTCTGGCCGTCCTCGCCCCAATTATTGTTGGTTTCCTGCTGGGACCTTTAGCCCTTGGTGGCTTACTTGCAGGTGTCATCGTTGCCGGCTTCCTGCTAGCACTTCAGATGTGCACAGGTGGTGGTGCATGGGATAACGCCAAGAAATATATCGAAGATGGTAAATTCGGCGGCAAGGGTTCAGACGCCCACAAAGCTGCCGTTGTTGGTGATACTGTCGGCGATCCCTTCAAAGACACAGCAGGTCCTGCCATCAACTCACTCATTAAAGTTATCAATACTATTTCCTTACTGATTGCAGGCGTACTCGCCGGCATGACTGTCTTAAAATAAACTCATTCAATGGAGCAAAACGCCCAAAATCCGCAAATTACAGTTAATATCAAAGCCATTGAAAATGGGATGCTTGTCCTTGAATCAGCGGAAAGTGGCCAGCAATTCCGCTGGCCGCTTTCCAAACTCCCTCCCTCGGTAAATGTAGGAGATTGCCTGTCAGTTATCCTCAACTCCAATTCCCAGCTTACTGCCAACGATGCTCCCACCGCCGAACCTGACCTTGACGCCAAAAGGCAAAAGCTCCTGGAAGAGTTAATCAATTAAGACATTTCAGATCTTACCTAAGCAACAAAAAACCCCGCCGAATGGCGGGGTTTTTCTTTTCCAATAAACTTTTTCTACTAAGCCTTCTTTTCTTCCTTGGCTTCAGGAGCAGAAGCTGCTGCAGCGGCAGCACCTTCTGCAGGAACAGCTTCGGCGGCAGGAGCAGCCTCTTCTTCAACTCTTGGAGCTGATACCGTCAAAACTACAGCGTCAGCGTCATCGGTCAGAACAACCCCCTTTGGTACCTTAATATCTTTGACATGAATAGAACTTGAAAAATCCACCAATGTCGAAATATCCACCTGAATTGCATGCGGCAAATCCATTGGAAGACACTTAACCTCCAGTTCATGCTTAACAGTAGTAAGAACGCCTCCCAAGTCCTTAATCGCAGGAGAAACCCCAACAATTTCCACCGGAACCTCTGTGGTAATTTCTTCCTTCAGATTAACATTTATGAAATCGACATGATTAATTGCTCCAGTAAGAGGATCCATCTGAATATCATGGATCAAAACTTTAAACTTCTTTCCATCTACATTCAGATCCATAATGGAGCTATGTCCACCTTTAAGATAAGCTTTTCTTATCTGCTGGTAATCCAGTTCCAAAGGTAAGCTTTCAATACCTTTCCCATAAAAAACTGCAGGAACAATTTTAGCTTTCCTAAGACTGTTTGAAGACTTTTTTGTGTCGCGCTTCTTGGCGTCAATAATAACCGTATCCATATATTAAAATTAAGAACTTTCTAAAAAGCAGTGAAAGTTTACATAAAACAAGTTTCAGGTGCAAGCCAATTTCCAAAGCTTATAAGGGAAATTTTAACAGATCCTTCCTTAAACTCACTTGACTGCCACACCCCCCGCCCCTAAAATCTAAGCACATCATTTTTTTCTTATTATGTTCGACAAAATCAAAGATTTATACTCTCTTCAGAAAAAGGCAAAACAAATCAAAAAGGACCTCAAAAACATTCATATTGAGGCAGAAGTTGACGGAGTAATTATTATTATGGATGGAGAACAAGAAATTGTCAAATTAACCATCCCTGAAAACCTCGCCAACAACATCTCCAAACTGGAAGATATTATCGCTAAAGCTTTTAACAAGGCTCTTAAAAAATCACAGGAGATAGCAGCCGAGAAAATGAAAGATGTGATGGGCCCAATGGGATTCCCGGGTCTGGGACAGTAAACCCCCGATTGCTTCCTAATCTTAAATTAATGAACGATCAGTATTTTAGACGCACACGCGTCGGTTCCGGCCATCAAACAACCGTAAACCACAATAAAAAAAAGAAGACCGTTATTTTTGCGATACTAATACTCCTTTGCGTAATCGGCTGGTTCTGGTACCAACAGCAACGTTATCAATACCTGCTTCAAACGCCGGTAGACGCAACTGACCAGAAAAAATATTCCCTGGTTATTAAACAGGGGGATAGCGTCAATCAGATAGCCAAAAACCTTACTGATAAAAACCTGATCCTTGACCAGGAAAGCTTCACCAGATATTTAAAAGAACAAAATCTGGACCGTAAACTGGTGGTAGGCAGATTCCTTATAAGCAAATCTCAAACTATCCCCCAAATCGCTCAAACCCTCAGTAATGTCGAAAGCTCACAGGCCATAATAACTATTCCCGAAGGAGCCACCATTCGGGACATCGATCAGAAACTGGCAGCCCAAAACATCATTGAAAGCGGAGAATTCATAACAGCAACCAAAAATTTCTCTGCCTGGAACAAATACCCCTACTTAGATAAAGAAAAAATTGAAAAACTCCCCTTCCCCCTTGAAGGATACCTTTTCCCTGACACTTATTTTCTACAACCAGTCAACTTTTCCTGCGACGACCTTATTTCAATGATGCTACACAATTTTGAAAAGAAGATGGCCGACGCTGGTGTAGACCTGTCGGAATTTAAAAACGGACAGCCTGCGACCCCAGACCTGCTTAAAGGGCGGTCATTGTTCGAAGTTATTACTATGGCCTCCATTGTGGAAAAAGAGGTACGAACGTCAAAAGACATCCCGATTGTAGCCGGAATCCTTTGGAAAAGACTCGATGAAAACTGGCAAATTGGCGCCGATGCCACCCTCCTTTATTTAAACAGCGAAGACCGCGAAATATCCTATCAGGACCTTAAGGAAGATAATCCATATAATACCAGAAAACATACCGGACTGCCGCCCGGCCCAATTAATAATCCAGGCATCAAAGCCATACTAGCGACACTCAATCCCGAAAAATCATCTTACTACTACTACCTTACAAAACCTGATACCGGCGAAGTGGTCTACGCTGTAACCAACGATGAGCACAATCTGAATAAAAGCAAATATCTCAATTAAAGCCGGGCACCCAAAAACCATTCCCCACACATCATAAGTTAAAAGCCATTCGGGACTGCCGGCGTTGTAGTTGCCGGCTCCGTTGTGGTTGATTGAGATGCCCCCGTCCCTGACGATTGTGTAGTAGACGTAACCGGCTTATCATAGGTTATTGTAAACTTGGTAACCTGCGATTTAGCCCCGTCAGAACCAATCGCGTAAACCTGGAATTCGTTATCGCCTGGCTTTAAATTACCCAGCGACTCTTTGGCTGTATAAGACCATGAATCGGCGCCAGCCACAAATTTAGACAAAGTATAATCATTAACAACCACTTTTTCCGCACCAGATACGCTTCCCGTAATGACGGCAACTCCGCTTGTTACAGTCATGGAATTCCCTCCATTAACACTGATCACTTTTGGAGCGCTCAAGTCTCCGGTAACCGTACTCTTCGGTTTATCATAAGTAATAGTGATTTCAGCCGGTTCGCTTTTGTTTCCCTTATCATCAATGGCGTAAAAACGATAAACGTTATCACCAGGCATCAGATTGGTAAATTTCTCGGAAACATTATAACTGAAAGCCGTACTCCCTTTAACGTACTTACTTAAAGTATAAACTTCGGTTTTTCCATTTACCACCTGCTCAACCTGAACCTTGGCAGTTGCCTTTCCAACGGTTCCACTAATCGTTATCTTGTCGCCGGTTTCAACCACCCGATCACTCGCAAGCGGTTTTTCAATAACCGGAACCGTTAAGCCAGTGGATACATCAACAATATCGCTACCCACTTCCTCAGTACTTGCATCAATTGACCCCTGAGCAGCCTGAGTTTGTCCTTGCTGTGATCCTGCGCCTATCTCCATCGTTCCCTGCTCCGTTCCTGACAACTGCTCCGTCCCCAATAGGCCTTCTGTCGCAACCTGCTCCGTCCCCGAGGATGAAAAATTTGTAGGAGCACTGTCTTCCTGAACATTCCACAAATACCACGCTGTTGTCTTTAATTGGTCATTAACCGCCTTCAAAACAGAAGGACTCTTGTTTTCTTCATAAGCTTTAATAGTAGCCTGATCCAAAACCATCTCCTGCCCAACCCCCACCGTCACCGTATCAGCAAGCCTTTCCTTCCCGTCACCAGTAACCATAACATCCACCGTCACTTCTCCTTCAAACACTCTCACTATTTCCGAATCGGTGTCTTCAACTTCAAAAGCTACTCCTTTCGATTTAACACGCATATGAGGCGTATGGACTTCATACAGAGCTTCTTTAACATCCTGACTCCGGCCTCCCTTAATCCACAAATATCCATTATTAAGATTCAGTACGATTTTTTCACTATCAAACTGCTTGGTAAGATCATTCAGGGTAACCGAGGTATCATTTCCCAATCTGGCTACGGTACCATTGAAGAATTTAAGGACTAGGCGCCCCATCTGCGATGTCTTCAAAGAATCGCCAAGTAAAACTTTAGTCCCGCTAAAACCGTTTTCCCACTCCGATTTACCAAAGGGCAGAACCTTCGCTTTCCCTTCAACTACATAAAAATAGGCATCTGCTTTCCCCTGTTTGTCAAAATTTAACCAAAGCTGGTAACCCAAAAAGGCTACCACCCCTATACTCAAAAGAATTAAAAAAGGAAGAATAAAATCCAGAGGGCTTTTTCGATTGATTTTGCGCATATTAAAAATGATCAGGATATTTTTTGAATTCAGCCAAAATATAACATTTTACCATTTGAAGTAAACCTTTTTTGTCCATAACTAAACCCCAATCTCCTTCCGCAAAGCATTCAAATCACGTTTTATCCTGTCATCAGCCTGAATCTCTTTTTCGATTTTATTAACGGCATGCATTACCGTCGTGTGATTACGTCCGCTAAAACTCTCACCAATAGTCTCATAAGAATGATTCAGAATCTGCCTGATAAGATACATACAGATCTGCCTTGGGACCATAAACTCCTTCCGCCTATCCTCACTTATTAACTCGCTTTTGGTAATCTTATAATAATTAGCAACCAGATCAATAACGTCATCACTTGTCCTGACTACAAGCTTTCTGGAGACCTCAGCCATATTCAGAGCCGAGCCTCCTTTAATTTCAATATTGTGGTTAAGACGCTTAATCGTTTCCGCTACAGACTTTATGGTTGAAGTAGTTTCAGTAAGTTCGGATTCAGCAATAGCCTTTACCAGCACGCCAACCATTTCACGAACGCTCGTATTAACATTAAACGCAATAAACTCCAAAACTTCCGGATCAATCAAAACCTGATGTTCCTGGCATTTAGAATTAAGAATGGCCAAACGGGTTTCAAAATCCGGGAACAGCAATTCCACAACCATTCCCATCCCAAAACGGCTTGTCAGCCTGCGCTCCAATTCAGCCAATTCATTTGGCGGACGATCGGAACTTAAGATGATCTGCTTACCAGCATCATAAAGTTCATTAAATGTATGAAAAAATTCCTGCTGGGTTGTAGTCTTGTTACCAAAAAATTGAATATCATCAATGATCAGACAATCAAGATTGCGGTATCTGTCCTTAAAAGACTTGGTATGTCTGTTACCGATAGCCTCAATCACCTCATTCATAAAACGCTCGGAAGTCATATAAACAACGTTTTTGCCAGGATAATTTCTCTGGATCTCAAGGCCGGTGCCCTGAAGCAAATGCGTTTTACCAAGACCAACGCCTCCAAAAACAAAAAGTGGATTATAAATACTCCCAGGGCGAGCCGCAACCGCTTTACAGGCAGCATGAACCAGCCTGTTCTCATTACCAGGAATAAAACTATCCAGTGTATATTTAGGATTAAACATCTTACTCCTCATTCCATCCTGCATAATCACTTCCTGTTTATTTGGAGCCTTACGCACCGTTTTTACAGCACCAAGCTCCTTAATCACTTTTTCATCAATCTTTGCCGGATTTTCCTCATCAAGCAAAGCACTTTTAACCTCATATTTAACCTCACGCACATCGGGGATAACTTCGGTAATCACTTCACGCAGCTTCACTTCCAGCCTTTCCTTGATAAAATTCAAACCCATCACTGTAGGAAGGCCTATCGTCAAAACCCCATTGGCATTATCCAAAATAGCAGAGTCCTTAAAAAAGGTTAAAATGTGCGATTTTCCAATGGTTTGAGATAGACGGGTAATTATGCCCTCCCAAAGAGCTTTCTTATCCATACTTGCTTTGATTTTACCAAAATTTCCGATGACTTGTGGGGCCAATCTTATTCCCTTTTTTTACCGACTTCAAGTTTTGCACACTCATAGCGCGCCATACCATCAATTGTGCATCAATCACCCATTCACCACTATTGATTGAAAAATATCCAAATCAAGAAACATAAAAGGCAACCCATCAATAATTACCAAAATCCTAAATGGACCCCCTAGCAAGAGTTTTTGCACATACCACTCTAACCAAAAATCAATCTCATAACATCACTGTACGTAACTGCAACTATGAGCAGCATCAGAAGAGCATATCCAATAGTATGGACGATGGCTTCAACACGCGGATTCACTTTTCTGCCTATAACCATCTCAATCACAATAAAAAGCAACCTCCCCCCATCCAGGGCCGGGAAAGGAATCACATTGATCATTGCCAAACTCAATGACAACAAAGCCATAAAACGTAAGAGCGACATTATTCCTTCTTTCATAAACACACTGGTCATTTGGGCAATACCAACTGGTCCAGCCACCCCGGAGGGAACCGAAAACTTGGTAAACATATACTTAACAACATCAACAAACATCTGGATGGTCAATCCGCCAAGCCTGACTGATTCAGTTAAAGCCTTAACTGGAGCTTCATAAAAAGGATAAGTTACATCCTTAATCCTAATCACCGAACTTACCACATCTACCGAATATAAATCCAAATCATTATTCGCATAAGTTGAAATTGGTGACAGGCCAATGCCAATCAAACCGTTTTCACCAACCTGCACGCCAATCTGCGTTTCTGAC
>JAGOLJ010000088.1 GCA_017994125.1 Candidatus Altimarinota bacterium | reverse complement strand
CCCCCTTTCCAGATGCGATCTTCACCGATACCAATTTTTAAATTAACATCTGGACCAACTACTTGTAGATAATTCATTTTTAAATGGTTAATTTTTTCTTTGATGATGTTATAGAGTTCATAACAGGCCAGGGCGTCATCGTAGGCGCGATGTTTTTGCTCGTGTTTGATTTTGAGGGTACGGGTGAGGGTGTCCAGGCTGTATGAAACCAGTCCGGGAATCATCATTCCTGCCAGCTGAAGTGTGTCATATAAAGGATTGATCAAGCCCATCCCTTTTTCATTAAGGAAGTTTATGTCAAAAGAGATGTTGTGCCCGATAATAGGGTAAGTTCCAAGAAAATCTTTTAGTTTATCTTTGATTTCGCTGAAAAGGGGGGCATCAGTAAGGTCTTCTTTTTTTATGCCTGTAATGTGGCTGATGATTGGCGGCAGATTGATTTGAGGATTGACCAGTTGATTGAAGGTATCGATGATTCCGTCTTCATTGAATTTAATGGCGGCGATTTCTATGACCTGGTCTTTGGCGGCATCGAAGCCGGTAGTTTCTATGTCGAGGCTGATATAAGTTCTCATTGGCAGGATGATTGCTCAGTAAATAGCCATTTCTTGAACAATCTATAAATTATAATATATTTAACCTTTTTGTCCCAATTAATAATTTGCAAAAAATTTTTAGTTGGATACAATGATCTGATTTTCAAACTTCAGAAATAAAAACTAAGTTGAAAATCAAAAACAAAACATCCCGGGTTCAAACAAAAACAATATAAAAACAAAGTTCCTTAAAATAAAGAAGAAAAATCCCTATGACAGAGATTTTTCAAAAGTACTACATGTAGCAGGAATACAAAGGTGGGTGAAATGGTTGCCTTCTAATAAACAATTGGAATACCAACGCCCTAGAACATTTCACTCACTCTGTGTCTCTGCTAAGCGATGGTGCCGGCAATGACCAGGCCGGACACCGCTCAAAGCAATCCGGTGCCTGACGTTTGTTTCTTCGGAAACCTTCGGGCACAACAACGGGTGGTCGGTGGCGCGACTGGAAATAATAAGCCAAAGCCCGGCAAAGACAAAAGGCTGGTCAGCCAAAACAAAAACAAATTCCTGAAACAAAAATCCTTGAGCTCCCTCTTCTTTTCTTTAATTGGGAACCCATAAGGTGAAGGAATACTAAAAACCCCGCATTTCGCGGGGTTTTTGATTTGTCGGTTTAATTATTTAATTTAAAGAGTTTCCAGATCCATTACCAGTTTGATGATCTTGGCGGCTTCGGCGCGGGTGATATTGCGGTTTGGTTCAAAGGTGGTTAAGGTGACGCCGTTGATGATTCCGTAGTGATAGCCGGCAGCGACTGGTGGCATAAACCAGTCATCTTTACCGACATCAGAGAAATTGATGAGGGTATTTAATGGCTGATCAATTACCTGGATAGACTTGAGCTGGTTGCTGGCGTTATATGCTATCTGTATGGCTTCGGCTCTGGTGATGTAGCTGTTTGGCCTGAAGGTTCCATCATCGTAGCCTTTAATATAGCCCATATAACTGGCCATGATAACGTCTTCGGAATACCATTCGCCCGGGTATGGGGTGACATCGCTAAATGGTTTCATGCTGGAGTTGATGGCTACAGCTTTGCCAAGTGCGCGCATGAGCATGGTGATGAATTCAGCTCTGGTGATGTAGTTGTTTGGCCTAAAAGTATTGTCTTCATAACCTTTGATGATGCCTCTACCAGCCATGTCAAAAACATAGTCATGGAACCAGGCGTTTTCAGGGACGTCAGTGAAATTGACAGGGAAGAGCAGGGGAATTTCATTGGCTTTTGCCAGTTCTTCATAGTATGAGGAAATTTCCTTGAAGACGGATTCGTAAGTGGAAAATTTATCTACATCAACATGTACGGTAACGGTTGATTGAACGGTGTCTGCAGTTGCTGTATCTCTGCTAAACATATCGTGCCATGGAGCGAGGAGATTCTTTTCAAAGGTGATGATTTCGGCAGGGGCCTCGGCGTTTACCAGTAGCGCGGAGATTACTTCATGCAGTTTGTCGAAGCTGAAATAGCCGACACCATTTGTTACTGTGTCGGGAGAGGTGAACATGGCTGCAATTTCAGCGTTATTCATTAACCCGTTGAGATTGTTTTTGTAGATTTGGGTCAGGTCGGGATGGTTACTTAAAATCAGGGTGCCGTCGGTTGGTGTGGCGATGCTTAGAGTGAGTGTCTGGCTGGCGCTTGGAAGATTTAGAGAACTGTCCATTGCTGCCAGATTGAATTTGAAGGTATAGAATGGGGTTCCGTTAACAGATGTAATGCTGTAAGAGTAAAGATCCGCCTGCTGGGCCTTTTCTTCTTTATCGAGTTCTGATTTCAGATAGTCGACGAGTTTGGCCACCAGGGTGCTGGTTTTGCTGGCATCTCTGGTATCAAAAATAAGGGTTACGGCTGGCCAGAGTTGAGCTGTCTTATGAACAAAAAGTGCGGATCCATTATTGAGCAGGGGAAGGATATCGGCGTCGATGTCTACGCCGGTGTTGGTTTTGAATTCGGCTTTCATTTCATTCCATCCTGTCCAGGTATCCTGTGGAAAGGAAAGTACTTTGAGCAGGTTCTGGAGTCTTGAAATGAATTTATTTGTTTCGGTGTAGGCAATGAGGTCGGTTCCGCTGACTTGTTTATAGAGGACAGGAGTGAAGACGTATTTGTTGAAGACAAGGTCAAGATTCTGAAGTTCGGCCAGGTTGCCTTTTACGTAGGCGGAAAGATCAAACCCGCTGCTGTGTTGTGTAATACTTACGTATTCGGCGACGATGGTTTTTAGTGTTTCCGGGTTGATTAGATCGCCAAAGGGGTTTTCTTCCTGGAGCATTTCGGGATGTTCACTCATGAAAGATGCGCGTATGTACATGCTGAAAAAGTTGTCTTTGCTGGCATGCTGGGCGGCACTTACGTATTCGGTGTCGGAGGCCAGGTTGTTTTTGGTGGTATTTAAGAAGTTATCAATGCACTTGAGAAGATTATCTTTGTTGTTGGTCATGACCACGAGTCCGTTGAGTCTGGCCATGAACATGTCGGTCTGGTAGTAGTAGGTTTGGCTCCGATAATCTGCTTTCTGGAGGTTATCGCCGGAAAGGCTTAACAGCTGTGAAAAATCGCTGTCGGAGGTCTTGAAGGTAAGGTAAATATAGGGTTCGTTGGATGTGCTTAAGCTGTTGGTGCTAAAGGCGAAAGTTAGGATGTTTTTGGCGACGATACTTTTTACGAGGTTAAGTTCAGCAGTAGCTTCCTGAGTGGTTTGCATTGTTCCGGGTTCGGATGAGAATTCCATTTGCATTCCCATAGTGTTTTGGATGGCATAATCCAGAAGGGGAGTCATGGGGTTGGTTACTTCGTTGTTGAATTCGTAAAGAATGTCAATTTGCGGAGGAAGTATTTCCGCGGCTTTGGGGGTGGCAGTTGTTGTCTGCGCAAAAGCCATGGTTGTGCAGAAAAAGGCAGCAATAAAAATTGCCGCAAGAAGGTTTTTGATTCCTTTGAACATGGACAGGGGGTTAAGGTTTAAAGGTTTGATATAAATTGATCGAAGAGAAATTCGGTATCTAAAGGACCGGGACAGGCTTCGGGGTGAAATTGCACAGCCATCAGGGGGAGCGTCTGGTGTTTGATACCTTCGATAGTCTTATCATTAGCATTTTCGAACCATATTTTCCAGTTTTTCGGCAGGCTTTCGCGTTTGATGGCGTAGCCGTGGTTCTGCGAGGTCATGTAGCATTTTCCGTTTTCAGTGTTGATGCATGGCTGATTTTGGGCGCGGTGTCCAAATTTGAGTTTGTAGGTGGTGGCGCCGGCGGCTATGCCCAGAAGCTGGTTGCCAAGGCAGATGCCGAAGATGGGTTTGCCGGTTGATAAGGCTTTTTTGATGATGTTGATGGTGGGTGTGAGCAGAGCGGGGTCGCCGGGGCCGTTACTAAGGAAGATACCGTCGTACGATTTGTTCTGCAAAATGTTAAGAGCTTTTGGATCGACTGGAATTTTTTGCGATTTTAGATTTGTTCCGATGAGATTGTCCGGGTTATGGAAGTCGAAATTCCAGGGGATTCTGATCAGGTTGATCCCACGGTTAAGAAAGTTATGGAGGGTGTTGTTTTTGACTCCGCAATCAATAACAACGATAGTTTTATTCTGCTTTTTGGTGGAACTTATTTGTGCGGAGTAATAGCTGATGGAATTTGGACTGACGTCGGCAACAAGGTTTTTTGCAGCTGTGTCGGTAAATCCGGTATCCAGTTTTTCAGGGACGATTTTGGCGGGCATGCAGCCTTTGGTTCGCAGAATCTTGGTGAGGGCGCGGGTATCTATTCCGCTTATACCTGGTATGCCGGCTTCTTTTAGCTTTTGCGAAAGGCTTTGGTGCGAGCGCCAGTGGCTGTGTTCCTGTGAGTATTCACTACAGACCAGTCCGCTGATATGGATTTTTTCACTTTCAAAAACTTTGCTGAGTTCATGTTCTTTTTCTTCATCGGGGATGCCGTAGTTGCCGATGAGTGGGAAGGTGTAGGTCAAAATCTGGCCATGGAACGATGGATCGGTAAGGCTTTCCGGATAGCCGACCATGCCTGTCGAAAAAACGATTTCTCCCGTTGATGGCTTTTCTGCGCCGAAGATTTCGCCGGGGAATTCGTGACCGTCTTTAAGGACGAGTTTGCCTTTAGGCATTATCAGATTGTTGAAAAATTATCTTTCTCTGCTTCACAGATTAAAAGGCA
>JAGOLJ010000087.1 GCA_017994125.1 Candidatus Altimarinota bacterium | reverse complement strand
AGATGGGTAAAAGAGACAGAGCCAAAACATTGGAATTTAATAAAAATCCACTTGACGGTGAGTACATACTCACCTAGGATATGGACGATCAAAAATTCCAAATCAAAATTATCATTTAACTCAATCAAAATGAGTACGCAAAACACACAGAGTGAAAGGCAAAAGGCTATTGAATTGGCCATGTCACAGATCGAACGCAGCTTTGGCAAAGGCGCCATTATGAAATTGGGTGAAGCCAAAAAAATTGCCATCGAAACCATTCCAACCGGCTCAATGTCACTTGATATCGCCCTCGGAGGCGGCATTCCCCGCGGACGTGTTGTCGAAATTTTTGGACCAGAAAGTTCCGGTAAAACCACCCTGTCCCTGCATGTTATCGCGGAGGCTCAAAAGCGCGGCGGACAGGCAGCTTTCATCGATGCTGAACACGCCCTCGATCCCGAATATGCCCGCAAAATTGGCGTAGATATTGATAACCTGCTTATTTCCCAGCCCGACAGCGGCGAACAGGCTCTTGAAATCTGTGAAAGCCTTGTTCGCAGCAACGCCATCGACGTTATCGTCGTTGACTCTGTTGCAGCTCTCACTCCACGCGCCGAAATTGAGGGCGAAATGGGAGATCAACACATGGGCCTCCAGGCCAGACTGATGAGCCAGGCTTTACGTAAGCTCACCAGTACCATCAGCAAATCCAAGACCAGCGTCATTTTCCTTAATCAGCTTCGCATGAAACTCGGTGTAATGTTCGGCAACCCCGAAACTACCCCTGGCGGCAATGCTCTGAAATTCTATTCCTCTGTCCGCATGGATATCCGCGGCATCGGCAAAATTGAAGAGGGGACCGGTGAATCCAAAGAAATTCTTGGCTCCCGCGTTCGCGTCAAAGTTGTCAAAAACAAGGTTGCTCCACCCTTCAAGATGGCAGAGTTTGATATCATGTATGCCAAAGGTATTTCCTATACCGGCGATCTGATTGATCTTGCAACCCGTTATGAAATTGCCAGAAAAAGCGGCGCCTTCTACACCTACAAAGATCTTAAACTCGGCCAGGGTCGTGAAAACGCACGCAGCTTCATTGAGAATAATGAAAAAGTACAGAAAGCCATCGAAAAAGATGTCCTGGATTATGTTGCCAAACTGAAAACTGAAGAAGCCAAAACTACAGCAACCCCGGCTCAGGCATCCGCCAAACATGCCGGCAGGCCTTCCAAAACCGGAGCAGAAAACGTCACAGCCAAATCTGTCATCAATGAAGAAACTGGCGAAATCGAAGAATAATTTTTAACCGGTGGGCGCCCAATACAAAAACGCCCTAGAAAAGCCAAAGCCTGGGCGCCCTTTAATCTCAAAAATACACCGCACTATGTTCAGGAACTCCCCACAACCAGTTATGCATTACGCTCTCGATCTCTTGGCGCGGCGCCCTTATAGCGAATCGGAACTCCGGGGCAAACTGCGCAAACGTCTTAAAGACAACGAAGAGCTGGAAAAATTGATTACACGCATCAAAGAAATGTCTCTTCTCAACGATGCCAAATACGCCATAGACTATATAAATTCGGAACTTCGCCGCGCCCCACAGGGCTTAAAAATGCTAAAATTGCGTCTTCAAAAAAAAGGTTTCAAACCGGAAGATATCGAGCAGGCTCTTCAATCAAGTCCCATCGATGAATTCTCCCTCGCCAGAACCGCTCTCACCAAAAAAGCTAAAGTGGTCTCCAAAACGGATACACGCAGCTATAATCAAAAACTATACCGCTTCCTTCTTTCTCGCGGTTTCAGCCCGTCAGCAGCCATCAAAGCAGTCGAAAATCTCACCGGTCAGGAAACCATGCTTTGATTATTTTTTATTCGGATTTTCTTTCTTCAGGTCAGGTCTGCCTTCAATTTCACTTATTTCTTTAAGGTATTTCTCAATTCTATTACTCAGCAGGTGATAGGCACCTTCATCAATTTTCCCTTCTTTTAATTTATCCTCAATCAGGTCTTGCAGGCGGTAAAGTTCAGCTTCACACCGTTTTGATTTCCATTTAAAAGAATCAAAAGTGTCATCGATGTCATTAATCAGCTTGGAAATAGATTTTTTCTTCTTTGAACCGGCCACGGTAAATCCGGTTACTGCCAAAGCAACTCCAATCAGTGAAACCAGAAGTGCCAAAAACTGCACCCAATAAGCCGAAAACCACTCCTCAAAATTAAAAGATTGCTGATTATTCTGTTGAGCCAGCGGAGGCTTACGGTTCAACAGGTCGTTACGGATCAGCGGCATAATCTTTGTAACTTCAGAAGTAGAAACAGCCGCGTTTTCAGTACTTCCGGATGTATTTACTGTGCTCCCGTCTACGATTTGCGTACTTAAATCGGTTTTAAGGGGAAGCAGAGCGTCACTTTTAAGAAGCAGGGTGTTCTTGATTTCGGCTGAAACACTTGGTGTCCAAATCAGGGACACCGAAATAATTAACGAAGCTAACACAAAACCAAATATTTTCCTTTTATGCATATAATTTTATTTTTAAACATACCCTTTTCAGCAGAATTATATCTGAAACCTTTTCACGGTCAAACATCGTCATAGTGGCTCCAATTTCCTTTACAAGGCAATTCCATACCTGTATTATGATATTGCTAAGGATTTTATTTTTAAAAATCCTGCTTTTTTAAGCGCTCCGGCGCATCAAAAGACCTTATCCAATAATCCTTAATTAGAAACACCATGCAATCACAATTTCTCGCCGCCATTAACCAGCTCTGCGATGAAAAAGGTATTCCCAAAGATAAAGTTGTAGAAACCATCAAGGCCGCTATTCGAGCTGCCTACCGCAAGGACTACGGCAACAAGGATCAGAACATCGATGTAGATATCGGTGAAAAATCCGATTCAATCAAGGTTTTCCTGCTCAAGGAAGTTGTTAAAAAAGTTGAAAACCAGGATACCCAGGTAACCCTTGCAGAAGGCCGCAAATACAAGAAAAACGCCAAGGTCGGCGACACCATTGAAATCGATGTTACCCCTTTGGAATATGGACGCATTGCCGCCCAGTCAGCCAAACAGGTCATCATCCAGCGCATCCAGGAAGCTGAACGCGACATCATGTATGACACCTTCAAAGATCGTGAAAATGAATTGATTAACGCCCTGGTTCATCGCGTAGAAAACCAGAATGTTTACGTCAACCTTGATAACAAAATCACCACTATCCTTAGCCGAGATCAGCAGATCCCGCGCGAAAGATATTACGGCGGACAGCGCCTCAAGTTGTACCTGGACAAGGTAATCAAAACCACCAAAGGCCCGCAGCTGCTTATTTCCCGTACTCATCCAAATCTGGTCCGTAAATTAATGGAGCTGGAAATCCCCGAAATTAAGAGCAACCTCGTTGAAATCAAGGCCATTGCCCGCGAACCGGGTGTTCGTTCCAAGGTCGCCGTCTTTTCTTCCGACCCCAAAATCGACCCGATTGGTTCATGCGTAGGCCAGAAAGGTGTCCGCGTCAATAACGTCATGGATGAACTCAACGGCGAACGCATCGACATCATCCTTTGGAGCGCCGATCCGGTCGAGTACATAAAAACCGCCCTCGCCCCGGCCAAAGTAGCTCACATCATCCTCGATAATGAGATTAAACGCGCCAAGGTTTACGTAAACCCCGACCAGCGCCCACTCGCCATTGGCAAGGAAGGACAAAATGTCCGTCTTGCCAGCAAACTTACGGAATTCGAACTCGACATCATGGATATTGGTGAACTTGGAGAACAGGCCAAACCCGGAGATGCCGAAGCCGCCAAGGTACTGTCTATTTCCGCCATGGAAGGTGTAACCGCCGAAATGGCCGAAAAACTGGCCAAAGCCAACCTCACCATTGCTGAACAGCTCAAGGGCTTGAATGTCAAAGATCTCATGAGCATCGAAGGAATCACTGATGAGGAAGCAAATATCATCGTCGAAGCTGCCAAAAAATTGGCTTAAAGGGCTAAGAAAGAAAGAGTCGAAATCACGTGGCGATTTGTATTGGTTGTCTTATCAACGCTAAAGCTTTTCCCGTAAAGCCGTATTTCCAGTACACCCTAAAAATCCGGCATTTTTTACTCCACTCTTCTTTAGTTTTGTGCTAAAATATTCAGATATAACTGACCCTAATGCCGGAAGAATCAACCAATCAGGGAAATCCAAGCCAAAGCGGCCCAGCCAATATTATGGCTCAAACAACAGGCAGTTCTGCTGGCACGCCTGCTGGCACAACGGCTATTCCGCTTGCAGCAGATCCTATAACGGCTACTGCCGGATCCGCTAATGCGTCACAGGCTCCCACGGCCGCCCCCGCCTCCACCTCCACGGCCGCCCCAACCGTAGCTCCTACGTCGGCCAAAATTGCCGCTCCCGCTTCCGAAATAACTGATGCCAATCTTGCTAAAATCAACAGGGAATTCAAGGAGCGCGCTGTTGCCCAGAAAGCCAAAGAACTTGGCATCGGCTACATCAACATCGGCGTTACGCCAATTAATCCCGATCTTCTCCATATCATCCCGCCCGAAATCGCTAAAGCGGCCATGATTTTGCCCTTCTTCCGCGTTGGCAAAAAGCTGCGCGTCGCAGTAGCTGACCCTCAAAATCCTGAAACCATCAAAGTCATTGATCAGCTTAAATCTGTTGAATATGCCATCAACGTTAATCTTGCCACCGATGATGGCCTGGTGGAAGCAATGCGCCTTTATGAATCTGAACAGTA
>JAGOLJ010000086.1 GCA_017994125.1 Candidatus Altimarinota bacterium | reverse complement strand
AGGCAGTTCCCTTGACTAATATCTGGTTGCCAACGGCGAGCTTGCTTAGAGTGGAGGTTTCACCATCGATAACGATGGTGGCTGCTGCAGCATTAATGGTATATGTCTTGGTAGTGACTGATGGTTTGCTGGATGCAGATGCAGGAGTTGTACTGGTAACGGTTAAGGTTGAGCCGCTAATGGCGGTGATTTTACCCATGACAACGCCCTTATTTTCCATGTTCCAGCCTTTGTGTAAGCCCTGACCAAGTCCAGGAAGATTCTGGTTTAAAGCCTGGCCATTATTGGTTGAGGCGTTAGTTGAAGTTTGTTGGCTGGCAGCCATGGCGACGGAGGTGGCAGCCAGGGTTCCTGCTACCATCATTCCGACAATGATGTTTTTGGAAAGTGTATTCATGTGTTTTAAGTTATGGATTAAATTTGATTGGATAGTTATAACTGTACAGTGAAGTAAATACGCCAATGGAAAAGTTTTTATTTCAGAAAATTTCAGAAACAGAAAAATGTTTTATTTTACATAAAAGATTTTATGTATTACTGTGCCGGCTCTTTATTAATAATTAATTTCAAAATATGACCGGAAAATTAAGTGACGTTAATAATATTACTTATGAAAATTGCGGGAACAGTGGCGCTTTGACGAAAGTTTTAAGTAAGCGCGTAAACAGTTCGGGAGTTCAGACCCTGGCAGATATTGTGGCGTCCTGCAGAAAAAAGTGCGGCGACGTAAAGGACGAGTGTTGGGAGCTGTGTTTTAATGATGAGGGAAAAGTTGTTTCGAGTGCGGTTAAGCCGGAGAAATAGATTGTGGTATACTGATGGTGACCTGTAATTTTGTAATATGCAGTTTCCCGTTGAGCTTCCGGAAGATTTTGTTAGAAAGGCGCTTACCCTTGGAGTGAAGGCGGAAGATCTGGTTGAACAGTTTATCAGGGGCGGAGGAAAGGGAGGGCAGAAGATAAATAAAACTTCATCATGTGTTTTACTCAGGCATTTGCCAACAGGAATTGAGGTGCGTTGCCAATTTCACCGTGAGCAGAGTAAAAACAGGCTGAGTGCCTATAAGCTGATTATAAATAAGATAGAGGAGCAGATGCTTGGGGCGCGTTCGCAGAAAGCGCGTGAAATTTTTAAATTGCGTAAGCAGAAGAAAAAACGTTCAAGGAGAGCAAAAGAGAAGATGCTGGAAATGAAGAAAGAAAGGGGCGAAGTGAAGGAGCTGCGCCGGAAGATTATATAGGCGGTTTAGGGGAGGTCCCGAAGGTGCGGCCTGATGATTAGTTCGACAGGTCTCCTTTAAGATTTTCGGCCAGGCGGTTGGCGGCCTGGTTGATTTGGGCGATGGTGTCTGAAGTGGTGGATTCTGCTGCTTTGCTTTTTGGGGACGAGGCAGTGGTGGCGGCGTTATGGCGGTAGAGGAGTTTAAGGAGCTCCTGGGCGCTTTTGGCGGTTTGCGGTGAGCCAAACAGTTCCAGACTGCCGAGGGCTTTTTGAAGGTTGCGGATATCATCGCCAGAAAGGGCTGTTGTTTGGCCGGAGACGGCGGTTGGCGCATTGGAGGTTTTAGAGATGATGTTGGCGATTTGTTCAGTTACGTTCTGATAGCTGGCGCTGGCCTGTTTTTGGGCGAACTGTTTTGGCCCATCGGCTTGCTGTCTTTGGATGCGTTTTTGTTCCCGGCGGCTGGCGGCGGAGTTTAAAATGTAGGAAATAAGGATAGTGAGGGCCAGGCCGGTGAGCGTGGCGATGATGACGACGATGGTTATTTGGGCTTGATTGTTGACGATGCCCGGGGTGGCGTAATCGACGGCCTGGCCCGGGGTTATGCAGATGCCGGAGGAGGTTCCGGCCGCGCTTTCGGTAGTGGCGATACATTCAGTTCCTCCTTGCTGCTCTGTTTGCTGGGTAGAAACATTGAGGGTTTCCAGATCCACAAGGTTGCTTAAGTCGGGCCTGCTTGCGGATGTGTCCCGGCTTCCGGGATCGGCGGTGGTAAGATCTGCCTGCTGGCTTGTGCCCGTGGTGCTTATGCTACCCTGATTGCAGAGAGGGTCGCGGGGACTGCAGGTTCCGGTTTGGGTGGAAGTTACGGTGTCGGTGACGGTGTCGGTGACGGTCTGCTCTGAAGAGGTAGTTGTGGCGGTTTCGCTGATGGTTCCACTGGGGTTGGTTGCGCCTTCCTGAGTTCCAAGGGTGGTATCGACAGGCAGGGTGATTTTTACCAGTGAAGGGTTAAGCAGCGTAGCCTGCTGGGTTAAAAGGGGAGTTATTGTTGTCGAAGTTGTTGTGGTCGTGCTCATTTGATCTGGTTTAAATCGATGTCACTGCGGATGGCTTCCAGCAAGTTTTCCCTTTGGGTAAGGTATTCTTCGGAAAGTTCGATAGATTTACTTTTGTAATTTTTCTCGGCAATCAAAAGGAGGATGTTTTTCAGGTTTTCATTAATTTCGCGGACTTTATCCGAAGCGATCAAATCCAGTTTGATATCGGTTTTGGTAAGGTCGCGCTTAAAGGTGGCGAAATCGGGCTGTACAAAGGCTTCCAGGTTGGATAATTCATTTAAAAAAGTGCGGTAGACTTCCTGTTTCATCTGGAAAACTTTTTCATGACGGTTCTTTTCCATTAACAATTTTTCACGTTTGTCTTCGCGTCTTATATCCATCCAGCGGATGAAGTAGGTGGCAACAATGGTGATAAAGCTGCCCACAAGCAGGCCAACAACGCCGATGATGGCGGCGATGATGTTTGGATCGGCCGGGAGGGCGTTTTGGCTGACATTACCGTAACTCATTGCGCCCGGGGGGACGTCATTGGGCAGGGTAATGGAGGTGGCCAGCGCTAATCCGTGGATGGCAAAGAATGCGATCAGGATTGATCCAATGGAGGTTATGACGCGGCCGCTGGTTTGAAGCCGGAAGGCTTTTTTATTCATAAGCTGTGATTATTTATTTTTGCTGAGTGGTTTGTTGGGATCCATATTGGCCCATGATTTGCTGGCCGAGGGTCTGGAAATAGTTGGCGGAACGGTTTAGCAGATTAAGAACTTCTTTAACTGTTCCCTGGAGGTTTTTAATCTGTTTATCAATTTCTGCCTTGGCTTCGGCAGTTAGTTCGGCGCCTTTCTTTTTCAGGCTGTCGATGTCATTAAACAGGGTTTTTAGCTGTTCGTAATTTCTTTGAAGATCCTGCAGTTTCTTTTTGGTTTCTTCGGCGATGGTTTTGATTTTATCGGGGATCTTCATTTCATCGACTTTTTTGATCCCGTCCTGGATGGCCTGGAGGCCGGAATCTATATATGACTCTACGGTAGCGGGGTCGTAGTTGGAGCTGGAAATGGTGGTTTGAAGATCTGAAACCTGTTTTTTCATCTGTTGCTGGAGGTTGTAGAGTTCTTTTTCTTCAGCTGATGGCTGGTTGATGATGATGATGCAGCCTGAAAGCAGAGTGATGGTTAAAAAGAGAGTGGCTATCAGTTTTTTCATAGAAGGCAGGTTAGGGATATACTTACGGTTAAAACCTGAGATTTAGTGAAAGGTGGGAAAATTGTAGCAAAAAAGATTTTTTTAGTCGAATTTTGTAATATTAGGCCTTTTTTGGTCTTAGACAGGGTGGAAAAATCAAATTTTCAACTCCTAAACAGCTATTGACAATTAGCCGAATTCAATCATAATATCCAGCCATGTATAACATGATGTCTGGACTGTGCTTGAACAGGAAAAAAAATTAGTTGAAGACGCCAAGCGGGACCCCGCCAATTTCGCAGCACTGTACGACAAATATTTCGATCAGATTTACCGTTATGTGTACAGGCGCGTGAGTGACAAGGAAATGGTTTATGACTTGGTGAGCCAGACTTTTTATGACGCACTGGCCCATATAAAGGATTTTGAGTGGAGAGGTTTTTCTTTCTCGGCCTGGCTGTACAAAATTGCCCATAATAATGTGCTGAAATGGTACAGGACTAATAACAGGACACAGATTGTGGAACTGGATGAAGGAAGGAGTGTTGTGGATGAAGGGGAAGATCCGGTTAAAGAAGCATCCAGGGGCGAAGCCCAGAGTGAAGTGCAGGCAGTGATGGCAAAACTGGAAACAGAGGAGAGAGAGATTATAAGATTAAAGTTTTTTGAGGAGGCATCGAATATTGAAATCGCCGAAATTATGGGTTTAAGTGCTAACCATATTGGAGTGAAAGTCTTTAGGGCCCTGAAAAAAGTCAAACAGTTACTGAATAATCCCGAATAATCATTATCTTAAATTAACCGCCAAAAGCGGAAGAATGTATGGCAAGACCTATCGGAAAATATTTTGAACCAGTGATAAAGAAGCTTATTGAGGCCAGAAAAAGCGAGGATATTGTTATAGATAACAGGTTTAAAGCAGATCTTCGCATGCAGATTCTGGATAAGGCTATGGCAATGCCGCGGGCTTCCAGAGTAGATAACATGAAAGAGCGGGTTTCAGATTTAAAGAACAAAGTTTCTGATATAAAAGGCCATGCTACCGAAATCGGGAAGGGCATTAACCAGTCCTGGTGGACGGCCTGGGGCGGCCTTTGGGGGCAGTATAAATATGCTTTTGCCCTGGTGCCATCCGCGCTGATTGTTTTTGTGGTGGTGATGCAAATCGCGAAGATGCCAACATCTATTGATAGCGCGGTGACAGTCCCGGTGGTTGATAATTCAAGCCAAAAGGCTATGACTGAAGAAACCGGAGACATGGCTATCTATGGCATGGGCGCAAATAGCGTTGATGCAACTAGTGCCGATGCGACGGCAAGTGTTTTGAG
>JAGOLJ010000085.1 GCA_017994125.1 Candidatus Altimarinota bacterium | reverse complement strand
AGGAAGTGAAAGCAGCCGGAAAAAGGCAATATCATCCTGCGGTCTCATCAAAAACTTCAGTAGAGCCAGTATATCTTTAATTTCCTCATATCTTAAAAGTCCCTGTGTATCCCTGATTATAAATGGGATATCCTTGCTCTTTAAGGCCTCAGCAAAAGGAGTGGTAAGACTGTTGGCCCTTACCAGAATCGCAAAATTACCAAAACCGCACTGGGTTTCCTTATTTATTTTTTCGATTTGCTCTGCTACAAAGCCTGCTTCACTTAAATAGTTTACAAAATGAATTACCTGTGGAGCATCGCCATCCCCATTATTCCCCACCAGTTTTTTTGAGATTTTCTGGTTAAATTCAAGGCGTAGGGGATTATTATTTTGGATAGAGCTGTAGCTGAAATCCAGTATCTTTTGGCATGACCTGTAGTTAGACATCAGGACAACCCTTTTACATGTCGGAAAACTCTTTTCAAAATCAAGAATATTACTCAAAGATGCGCCTCTCCACTTATAAATGGACTGGTCATCATCGCCAACCACAGTCAGGTTTTTATGATGTGAGGCAAGCATCATAACCATTTTATTTTGCGCAAAATTCGTATCCTGGAATTCATCGACCAGGATATATTTAAATCTCTCCTGATAACTCTTTAGCACCGAAGGGCGTTTTTCCAGAAGCCTCAGCGCGTAATATTGAAGATCTCCAAAATCCATCAGGTTCTCTTTTTCTTTGAGTCTCTGATAAGTTGAATAGGCTCTTGCAGCCTCCAGATACTTGGTAGCCTCTTCTTTTTTTACTGGATCATCACCAGCAGATTCCATCGCTCTTTCGGCAAAAATCAGATAGTCCTCGGGAGTAATATCTTCGTCTTTAAGCCTGCTGAAATGGTTAATCAATGTATTGATGAATTTGTTGGGATTTCCAAGCGGCCTAAAATACTCCAATTCAAATTCAAAAAGGTTTTTTCTGATGAAAATCCATTGTTCCGTCTGGTCCATCAGTTTAAAACCGGGATCGATTCCTATTTCAAGACCCTTTTCACGCAGTATCATGTCGCAAAAACCATGGATGGTCTTAATACAGATCTCCTCATAAGATAAAGGCATTTCCTTATCAATTCTTGTAACCATTTCTTCCGTGGCTTTTTCGGTAAATGTAAGCCCCAGTATTTCTGACGGCTTAACTCCCTTATCCAGAATTAAATGTAATATTTTGGCTGTAATAACGCGTGTTTTTCCTGTTCCCGCCCCTGCAACGATCAACATCGGCCCTTCAGTTGCAGATACAGCTTCAAGCTGCTCCGGATTGAGATTGCTGAGAATATTGGACATAGGAGTAAAAGACAGTGGCTTTAATATATCACTAACTTTCAAAAGAACGATTTGACATATATTTTTAAACGTTATCTAAGTGCGATTTTTGTGATCTTATAACTTAAATAAATGGCCTTTTTATGCTATAATTCAAAGATAATTAATTGTAAAAATTGAAACTGAACAGACATACAACCGGAATAAAAATCAAATGGTACTTCTGCAAACCAAGAAACCTTGTTTTTCAGGAGTCTACGGAAGCGGAACAACCCGTGGTGGAAACCCCAGAAAAAACACCGGAAACTCCACCGGCGGCACTTCCTCCTCTTCCGTTCAATTACCCTGTAGCTGGAGAAAACCCGGTCAAACCGGAAGACGGGCCGCCGCCACCTCCTGAAAATCTTCCCAATAATCCGGTTTTAAAACCACAGATTCCGGATCGCCCTAAAGACGCTACTGGCGGGCAGGAATTTATGCAAAGCCTTAGTGGACTTACCCGTGAACAGCGCGAGCAGAGGATCCAGGAAGAGATTCTTAAAGGCAATATTCCGGATTTTTTAAGGCAGTTTAAAGCAGTCAGTTATGAATCAACAGACCGGGATGGCAATAAACATTCAGTTCTTTTAACAGTAATGCCCGATTATCTGGCCGTAGGATCAAACGATGATAACGTTCGCATGCCCATGTCCCCGTTGACGGCCAAAATCATTGCCGATAAATACCAGTGCATGCTCCCAACCGCCAAGATCGTTAATGAAATACACCTTAATGCTGACACAAAGATTCCAATGGTCGTCTATGGGGACGTTGCAGCTCGGCTTGGCATCCCCTTTGATCCCAGCCAGCCGCCAGATGGCAACAACATGATGTCCAACCGGTTTTATGAAGAACAGGACAAGATCACAAAAGAAAGACTTGATCAGGCAGGCCATCAGCTTGGAAATATCGTTTCCGGCATCAAAAAGGAGTTGATTATCACCAACAATCTTTTGAATAATCCTGATCGTCTGGCTTTTCATGGAGGAATGCGCCATAACGGCAAGTTCTACCAGAACAAGGACATGGCCCATGAAAACACATATGTTGATTACAGCCATGGAGCCCGCCTGATTTCCCGAACAGTATACATTGATGGAAAACCCATGGATTTAGCCAAGGTCCTTCAGGATCCCAATTTGTACAAACTGGTAAATGATGATTCTGCCCCAATGAAAGACGCCTTGGCCTTCTTTAGGAAGAAAGGAGCTTCCCCTGAACCGGAAATTTATGAGCAGGAAGGTGGTCAGCCCAGCGCTCCTAGCGCAGTTGCAACCACAAAACCGGCCACGGAAACAGGCGTCACTACATCGCCAACAAGTCAGACTACTGAAGCGGCAAATGTTCCGCCACCGTCATCAGATTCATTATTTGCAGTTACAGGAGAAACAGGCCCCAGCGCTCCCGCCTCCTCGACCACGGCACCATCCAGCGCTCCAGCTGCAGCTGCCCCCGGCGCCTCCGTCGCCACCCCGCGTGAAACAGCTGCTCCAGCAACAGCTCCGGCCCAGCCAACTTCCGGCGGACTCTTTGATTTAACCGGAAGCGGGCAACAGGAGTCAGCTCCATCAGTCAGTTCTGGAGGAGGCTATAATGCCCCCAGACCATCAGTCTCCAGTGATACGGGCGGTGGCACAGTTTCTTATCAGCCCGGCCCATCATCGGGAGCGGAATTCGGAACGCCCCAACCATCCGGAACGCCCCAACCGTCAGAGACACCTCCGCCATCCGAAATATCTCCGCAACCATCGCCGGAAAAAAGGGAAGTCGAACCGGGCCTCATCAACGGCTCAGTTCTCTTTATGGGTGATTCAATTTCTGTCGATATTGGCAAAAATAAAAATCTGAAAGTAACAGAAGGTGACGAAAAATTAAGCGTAGCTGAAGGATCACAGACAACTGAATGGTTGCTCCGCTGGCTAAATGGCAATGTCCAGGAAATTAAATATTATCGTGGAGGAAAAGTAGCTTACACCAAGCCCTGCCCAAGCACCGAAATAATCAAAAAAATGAGCCATGTTGTTGTGTTAATAGGAACAAATGATATTGGCTCAAGTCATAGTGGCGAGCATATCCTGAATAATATCAGAAAAATTTATTCCAGGATTCAGGAAATCAATCCCCATGCAACTATCCACGCCGTCACCATTCCGCCATTCAAAGGGCACAAACTTTATGATGCACATTTCATGCAGATAAACGGCAAGCGCGTGTTCATCAATAACAGCCTGAAAGAAATGTCAGAAAACTCGGGCGGAAAAATAAAACTGATCGATATCTGTAAGAAATTCAACAAAGAAAATCCTGCCTTGGGAGGTCTGGCCACATCAGATGATGATTACGAAGCCAGCCTTGATCCAGACGCCCGTAATCCCGGCGACGCCGTCCATCCGCGCCAATCTATTCTTTCCCAGATTTATCAGTATCATCTTCAGGAAAGCAGCGGAGCAAAAGGCAAGGAAGAAGGCGGAGGAGGAAAGGAAAGTCCATCCGCAGGGCAGGAAGAAGTCCCGGGTATACGCAATGAACCTGTATCCAGACGCTCTGCTCCCGAATCTGGAGGTCAGCCATCTGGCGGTGAAAAAGTTAAGTATACGGCCGAAAAAGGTGCAGCAGCTTCCAGTGCTTTAAGTCAATTCATAGCCGAAGGTGCCCGCTATGGCGATACCAAAGTCGTGAACGTGGATGGCCAGGACTATCTGGCAAAATTTGAAGAACACACCATTTTTGGCGCTGATCCATCAAAAACCCCACGTCCCCATCCGTCAGTTGGTTTATATCCGGTTAAGGGCAGCCCGCCGCCGGCAAATACCGAAGGCACGGATAGCGCAGTAGCATAATAAAAAATCCCCTCTGTTTAGAAGGGGATTTTTTAAAGTATTTTTCGGATGTTAAGCGTCGGCCAATCTTAGTCCTCTTTTTTCTTGGTTGTTCTCTTGATTGGCTTTTTAGCCGTTTTTTTAGGCGTTTCTTTTTCCTCAGCTTCTTCCTTTTCTTCTTTGGCAGCTTTTGTTTTTTCAGTCTTCTTAACTGCCTTCTCTTCTTCTTCAGTCTCCTCCTTAGCCTTTTCTGTCAATGCTTTAATGGAAAGTCCAACTCTGTGCTCTTCCGGTTCAACGGCAATAACTTTGGCTTCAACCTTATCTCCAATCTTCATTGTTTCTGAAGGATCTTTAACATCACCAGGAATTTCTGTTACATGGATCAACCCGTTAATTTCATCACTTAGTTTAACAAAGGCTCCGAATGGGGTAAGTCTGTTAACTTCACCTTCAACCACGGAACCAATCTTATAAACCTTTGCTGCTTCAAGCCATGGGTCGTTGGTAAGCCTTTTCATGGAAAGGGAAATCTTGTCTCCATCCAGGCCGATTACCATTACATCAACTTTATCGCCAAGCTTTCCGTAATCTCCCGGATTCTTAACATGGCCCCAGGCGATTTCAGAAATATGGACAAGTCCTTCCAGTCCG
>JAGOLJ010000084.1 GCA_017994125.1 Candidatus Altimarinota bacterium | reverse complement strand
CAAAGTGAACAGTAAACTACCGGCAATGTTCCGATACAGGCTTACAGTCTTCCACCCATGCGTTGAATCCCCCTTTTAATCCAATGATGTTTAGGATTTACATTGCGCGTTTCTTTTCCTCTTTACCGTTAAGATAAAGCCTCATTTCCGGCATGATTTGGACTTTTACGGCGCCTTCTTCCAGCTCCAGGTTAATCTGCCATGGTTTTGGCGGCAATGTTCCGATAGCTTCAAAGAGTTTTTTATTAACCTCGGCGATTTCTTCCTCTTTTTTTACTTTCAGTTCACGGAGTTTCTGGTAATCCTCGTTGCCGGCCAGTTCCTGTTCATGGATTTCTTCGGCATCTTTTTTCTGTTTTTTGACGTCGTTATAAACACGCTTGATATCAAGATATTCCGGAGTATCCAGCTTTTCTTCCTGTTTCATTTCCTTTCTAAGAGCTTTAAGGTCTTCTTTTAACTTGTGCAGATCTTTGAGTAAAATCTGGATTTTATCTTCAACCATTTTGGTAAATTAACAATTAAGCCCGCTGATTATACCTAAAATGTGCACAAAAAAAAGACCATCCAAGATTATTAGATGGTCTTTTTCGCACCTGGCTAAAACCTTTCTCAATTACATTAGATGTTTGAAGATTATCCATAGTGCATGGCATAAAATATTATTGGTATTTTATGTTGGTGCATTACAATTAAACTTCTCCCCGTGGTGACTAAATTAATAGCGGCCCGGGATTGATTGAAACTGCTCAGATATGGATAGTAGAAAAGACTTTCTTTTTACTTATGAATATCCGATGGCCTTAACTTGAGCGAAGTTGCCTTGCTCTTGCTGGAACCACAGAATACCTTCTTCCTTATAACTTTGCGGTTGTAAGGATCGTAGGCTCCCTTGAAGTAACAATCAGTTCAAGATTAATTCTTTAGAGGATATCCTTCGGGGCTACCCGAGAATGATCCTGGAAAGGAATAATGCCCTAATGAACGTCCCCAAGTATTTTCCGAAGAAAATATCTGAAGCGAGAAAGACCAAGTCTTTACTTTAACATTAGGTTTTCTGATGTAATCTTCCACGTTTAAGTGGAGAGGAAAGTTCTAGGAAGGGTTGAAGGGTCAAGAGCTGGGTTTAACATTGTTCCCTCAACTCTTCCTAAAACGTTTTTGTATTTGTTTTCAATGGACAAAAATTCATCGTATCACTTAATTGTACTCCATCTATTATCTTTGTCAATAGCTATTTTCAATTATATTTTTATGCCAAGGGCTCCGTAATAGTGGTGGATTTCCTGATTTAAAAGGTTCTGGATGGCCGGATGGGCATATAATGACCTGAATGCCTGAAGTCTTAATTTAACTTCCCTGGAAAAATTCCGTAGACTGCTATCGGAGTGTTCCAGTGTGAAAATTTTCTGCATGATTTTTTGATGAAGGTCTCTTTTGAGTTTCTGGCATTCCTGACCATGGCAAAAATCCAGAAAGAAAAGATAACTGGCCATGACCTGTACCATGTACTTTCGGTATAAATCCGACATCTGTTCCGGAGACTGGGCCTGACGGCGGGCTTTTGCCCTCTGGACAATTTCACAGTCACCAACATTGTTGATTTTATCAGCTGGAACTACTAATTGCATAATAGGCGACTCCTTGATTAATGAAGCATAGATAAGCGCTTCCAAGGTTTTGCGGTCATGTCCGATCTTGTGTTTCAGCCGATCATAATCAATGTACTGCTGAGCTTTAGGATTTTCTTTCTGACCGTTATCAAGGTAATAAGGTTCGGTTAAAAGCGGCAGAGCATGAGCCAACCTTGTGCTGAAAGGTCTAAATCCAGAATTCAACTCATTCACTGTTTGGGAACTGGTGCCATCACCTTCTTCCAGGTAATCATGGAGCAATCCGGCAATTACACCTTCCTTGAGCAGTTGATGATCCCCCTGCCCCAATTCAAAGATAGTGCGGCTGACTTCCTGCGGATGGATATAAAACGGAGCACTGTTTTTGCGGACTTTACCATATTCCAGCATTTTCTGGATATTCATCAGGAATGCCCTTTGAAGTTCGGGGGTGTTAACCAGTTCACTTTTTACTTTAGGATCCGGATGATCGTAAACAAGCTCCAGGACGGATTTAACATCCTGCCGGTGGGCAGCGAGTAAATTATCTATTTCATTAATGGAAAACCTGCGGCCTTTTTCGAATCCCATAATACGGGCAAGGTGTTGGCTTTTATCTATCAGCTCCTCCACCAGCTCATCTTCTCCAAGTTTTTCCTGGTCAAATGGCATGCTTTGATTTGATGTTATTCAAATAATTATATCGTAAATAACGATTTATTTAAAGGCTTTAAGGTGTGGAGATGCCGGTTTATCCATATTTTTTGGCAGCGCGTGTTGTGGATGACGGCATTTATGAGGTATAATGATTTGATAAAAATAAATTGAATACGCTATGGAAAAAAATAAGGATGAAATCATCAAATCAAGGCCGGCAAAGCGCGATAAGGTGTTTGGCTACCAGCTGCTTCTTGACCTTTATGATTGTAGTGACGGGGTCTGTGACGACCTGAGCCTGTGTTACCATTTTCTTGATGAGATTGTGGATGAACTTGGAATGGCAAAACAGGCGCCCCCGAGTATTTTCCGCAGCGATGCCGAACGCTATCCGGATAAGGCGGGGTTGAGCGGATGGGTTCCCCTGATTGAAAGTTCAGTGGTGATACATACACTTTCCCAGAAGAACTTTATCACGATTGATATTTATACCTGCGGCTATTTTGATCCTAAACTGGCCAAGAAATTCTGCACCAACTATTTTGGCCCTAAGAAAATTGAATCGCATTTTACTGAACGCGGCAAAGATTACTATAAAACCGATACCACTTACCATTCCATGGAGGTAAGAAAAGGTAAGATTCAGAATATAAATATCAAAAGCACCCAAAATAATAAAAAGAAGCATTAATCACGTTTTTCAAAAAGGCGGGGATCCGACATAATTAAATCCAGGCTTTCCTTAATAGCGTGACGGGCCGTTTTGAGATCATCTCTTGTGCATTCCGCGGGGATGGCATTTTGGGCCAGGTTGGCTTTGAGACGATTTTCCAGTTTGGCATCGGAATCAACGGGTTGCGGAGCCAAACGCCAGTAGGCTCCTTCATAAATTGGCTTATACCTAAGGGTATCGCCATTTCTTTTGACAAGGATGTCTAAAAGGTAACGCATGCAGCCATCATGTGGTTTGCCTGTGGCGGGGTTAACTAGATCTTTGGAAGGGATAAAAGCTTCAATGATATCTCCCTGACCGCCTAAAGCTGCTCCACTTTGAACAAGCGCAAGATTGACGTCCGACAAACTTAGGAAACTAATACCCTCTCCCTGGCAGCCGGAACGGGGTTTAATTACTACATAGGGGTATTTATGGCCTTCCGGGACAAGATCCGGCCTGCTTTCCCTTATGTTTTGCATAAACTGATCCCAGTGCGATTGAGATCCAGCGTAATAAGGAGCTGTATGTTTTTCCGGAATATATTTTTTCTGGTGTATTTTATCGTGAGTCATGGATTCAAGCAGTGGAGGATTTTCCATTCCCCTGTAAACACTTAACTCCAGTCTTGTTCTGTTGATGATTTTCCTTAAGACACTGACAGGGGTTAGTCCCTGTTCCAATCTACAAACCGCCACATCATTCATAATTATTTTAAAGTGACGCGGATCACACCAAAATGCTTCGCCGGAACATACCGGGGGGAGACCTATTATTGCCCTTTTTTCGAGGGGCTGGTCACTAAAAAAATATTCCATAAAACTGTGCAGATCCTTTAGAGTTCCATTTGTACTGATAACTTCAGGATCGGTAAGGAAAACTATACCAATATCTTTGTCACGGAAAGCGGTATCCAGTCCCAATTGTTTCAATTTTCCAGGATACGCTAATGGCGACTTTTTACTTACTAAAAGCCATTCTGCAAATTTGTCATATAGCATATTATTATCCCTTTGGCGCTCTTCATCACTGCTTGTAGCTATATAATCATAAAGTCTGGCGTTTATATCAAAATATTCAATTAAAAGCGGGACTTCGCTGATTTCGATATCACGTAAAAGTGTGCCTGAGTTTTCATCACGCCTGTAATCAGAATATTGTTGATAGGCTTTGAACCTGGACTTGTCCCGAAGAACCCGCGCATCTGCTCCTTTTAATTTTTCAAGCCCCTTTAATCCCGAAGCCTGTCCGTTAATTTCAATAATATAGGGGTTACCATCAGGTGTGATTTTAATGTCATACCCAAGTGTTACCAGATGAGTTTCCCCTTTATCACTGCTTTTTAAAAATTCCCCTAAGCCCATAAGCCACGTTCTTAAAATGGGGGCGAAGCTTAGCCTTTTTAGGAGTGGCCGTCAAATGCCTGATTCTTTATTTAGAGGGGGATCTAGGGCAGTTTGATCCCGCCTTCCGCAAAGGCTGCATGAACCTTTTTATAAAGCTCATCCTTAAGGGCATATTGTTCGGCAAAGGTCTTGCAGCGCACTGATACGTTCATGGCGGCGGAAGTATCATTGAAGGCCGCAAATTTTACTGACGGATCTGAAGGAATAATGGCAGCGGGATGGCTGGTCACGACTTTTTTGGCGGTATCCAGGGCGATGGATTGGGCTCTGGAAAAATCGTTGGCGTAGGAAACAGGTAAGGTCACAGTAACAGAAATCTCGTTTTGGGGACGGCTGAAATTGGTTATTACTGCTTCTGCGGCTTTGGCATTGGGGATGATAACTTCATTATGGGAAAGCGTCTTTAGCACGGTACTGCGCCAGTTTATGTCC
>JAGOLJ010000006.1 GCA_017994125.1 Candidatus Altimarinota bacterium | reverse complement strand
GTATCAAAATCCACAAAAAGCATAACCTGTTTTATTAGTTTTTCCATCTTCTAATCCCCAAACCCCAATTGCTTAAAGCCATCCTGATCGTCATCATTCCCCCGTGACTCTCCAGCGAAGAATCCGAACACCGTATGCTTGAAGCCGAAAACCTCATCAAAACATATGGCGGAATCATCCTTATTAAAAAGATCCAGAAAAAGCTTGTTCCCAACTACAAAACTTTCATTGGCAGTGGCAAATTAGAGGAACTTATCGCGGAAGGAAAAGAACAAAAAGCCAACATTCTCATCGTCAACAACGAACTCAAGCCGCACCAGACCTACAATCTTGCTGAATCTTTCCGCACAGCCGACATCCAGGTCTGGGACCGCATTGATCTCATTTTAAAAATCTTCCAAAAACACGCTCAAACCCACGAAGCCAAACTGGAAATTGAACTCGCCAGCATCCGCCACATGGGACCACGCATCTTTGGCATGGGCATGCAGCTGTCACGCCAGGGCGGCGGCATTGGCACCAAAGGCGTCGGCGAAACCAACATCGAATTCATGAAACGCCATCTGGCTAAAATGGAAATGCGCATCAAGGATGAACTGGAATCCTGCAAAAAAGTCCGCAAACTCCACCGTGAATCGCGCCGCCGCCATGACCTCAAAACTGTCGGCATTATCGGCTATACCAATGCCGGCAAATCCTCTCTTTTAAACGCCCTCACCCGCAAAGGCGCTTATGTCGCCAACAAACTCTTCGCCACTCTCGATACCCGCGTGGGCAAAATGTATCTGCCCGTAACTGAATTCGATCCATCAAAACTGCCAGCCGGAGTCGGACTCCCCCGCCCTTACGAAGTTCTCCTCTCCGACACTATCGGCTTCATCCAGGATCTTCCGCCCCAACTAATCAAATCTTTCCAATCCACTCTTGAAGAAACCATTGAATCAGATCTGCTGCTTCACGTCATCGACTGCAACGACCCCAAACTAATGCCTAAAATAAAAGTCGTTAATGAAATCCTTGGCCAAATCAACGCCTTCCACAAACCCTGCATCTACGTTTTCAACAAAATCGACCTTGTTCCCAAACACACGCTAAAAGAACTCAAACAAAATCTTTCCTCCCACTTCAAAAAATTTAATCCCACTTTTGTTTCCACCATCAAACCAGAAGGACTGGATGAATTAAAAGAAAAAATCACCAAACAGCTTTTCAATTCAGACTTCAAATATAAACCTTTCTAGTCGCGCTAGCCCCGGAACAGTTACCTCAAACAACAAATCCCTCAGCCGAGAAATAGACACCTTCCCTTATGCCCAGGCACTTGACTTTCCAATAGTTCAGTTTTAAATTGCTATCCTTTCCCATCCCCATTAAATTTCAACATGGATAGCATGGACATCCAAAACTTCGATCCTACAATTCCGGAACATCAGGAAGATAACCCCTACCTGGAATTAAAAGAACTAAAATCTCTAAGACACGAACTTGAACAGCTCATGATCTCCAATAACATCAGAGAACAAATTTCCGGCTGCCTGGAACTAGAAGAAGCCATCCATGAATTCGAAATCTACCTGGCCGGCCACATCTCACCGGAATTCATGAACAAACTAAAAAATCTGTCACAAAAAAACAAAGCAGAAGTTCATAACCGCAAAGACGCCATTGAACTGCTGCTTCTGGGCATCTCACTGGCCTGCACAGAACAACTTTATAAAATAGTAATCAACCGCCCGGCAGACATTGGAGATAAAAGTATAGCTGCTGTACTCTCTTTTCTAACTTTTCTCTGCTTCCTGGCCTCTGCATACAAGTTTGCCAACAAAGAAGGTTTTTCCCGCAAAGAACTGGAAAGATTAAAGATGACTTTCTCACGTCCCAAAGAACAGGAACTCGTTGAAAGTCTTTTCAATTATCTTTACCTGGCCTGGGAACTAGACAGAACCAGCTTAAAATTTTCAGCCAGCGATAGACCCGAAATAAAAGCGCTTAGTGAAAAAATGAAAAACATGTCTTCACAGCAAAATGAAAAAATCCGTGAATTAATGAAAAACGTCGAAGAACTCATTAAACAGCCCCAGCGCGCCAAAAAAGAAAAAGAAAGGGCCAGCCTTCAGGTAAAAACAATGGGACACATGCTGGAAATAATCCCGCTCCTGCAGGAAGCCCAAAAGTACATTGATACTCCCCTCCTCACTCCGGAACAGCTCAAAATGGTAAACTGAAATTCATTCAGCAGTAGCCCGCTTTTCCTTGACTTCAATAAAGCAATAAATATAATACAAAAGCCCAATCGAGCGGCGCTTTATTTATACAAAATTAACTTATTAATTCGTAATTTTTAATTTTCATCACCATGGGAGAAGACCTTAGTAAACTGCGTAATTTCGGCATCATCGCCCACATCGACGCAGGAAAAACCACCACCACCGAACGTATTCTTTTTTACACCGGAAAAAATTACAAAGTCGGCGAAGTACATGAAGGTGAAGCCACCATGGACTGGATGGAACAGGAACGTGAACGCGGTATTACCATCACCTCTGCTGCCACTACCTGCCAATGGAAAGATTGCCGCTACAACATTATTGACACCCCCGGGCACGTAGACTTTACCGCTGAAGTAGAACGTTCACTTCGCGTACTTGATGGAGGTGTTGTTGTTTTTGATGGATCACAGGGTGTAGAACCACAATCCGAAACTGTATGGAGACAGGCTGACAAATACAATGTTCCACGTATGGCCTTCGTTAACAAAATGGACAAGCTCGGAGCCGACTTTTACATGAGCATCAACTCCATCTGGGAGAGACTTTCTCCAAATGCTGTCGCCATCCAGCTCCCCATCGGTTTTGAATCCAGCTTTATGGGAGTAATCGACCTGATTACCCGCAAAGCCCATCACTTTGAAGGCAAGCACGGCGAAATCATCACAGAAGTAGCAATTCCAGAAGACATGAAAGATCAGGTTGAAGAATACCGCAAAAAACTGGTCGAAAAAGTCGCGGAAAACAACGAAGACCTTACCGACAAATTTTTAAACGGAGAGGAAATTTCAGAAGAAGAAATAGTAAAAGGACTCCGCCACGCTACAGTTAAAAACCTGCTCTACCCTGTACTCTGCGGAAGCTCGCTCGCCAATAAAGGAGTCCAAATGATGCTTGATGCCGTCAACGCCTATCTCCCCTCACCTCTTGATGTGGGAGCAGTCGTCGGCACCAACCCTGATAACGGCAAAGAAGAAGAACGCAAAATGCTCGACACTGAACCATTCTCCGCTCTCGTCTTCAAGATTGCCACAGACCCGTTCGTAGGGAAATTAGCCTTCTTCCGCTGCTACTCCGGTAAAGTTGAAGCCGGCAGCTACGTATATAACTCCAAGACTGGCAACAAAGAACGTCTCAGCCGCATCCTCCAGATGCACGCCAACCACCGTCAGGAAATCAAAGAGGTCCGCGCTGGAGATATCGCCGCCACCGTTGGTTTAAAAGATACCTTCACCGGCCACACCCTCTGCGACGAAGCCCATCCAATCATTCTTGAATCCATCACCTTCCCGGAACCGGTCATTGAAATCGCCATTGAACCAAAGACCAAGGCCGACCAGGAAAAAATGGGCATCGCTCTTCAAAAACTTGCTGAAGAAGACCCAACCTTCCAAATCAAATCCAACACCGAAACCGGACAAACTCTCATCGCCGGTATGGGCGAACTTCACCTCGACATCATCGTCGACCGCATGAGACGCGAATTCAAAGTTGAAGCCAATGTTGGTCGCCCACAGGTAGCCTACAAGGAAACCATCCAAATCGAAGCCAAAGGTGAAGAGAAATACGTCAAACAATCAGGTGGTCGCGGCCAATATGGTCACGTTTTACTCACTGTCAGGCCAAACGAACCGGGCAAAGGCTACGAATTCATCAACAAAGTCGTTGGTGGCCGCATCCCGCGTGAATTCATCCCGGCTATTGATAAAGGTATTAAAGAAGCCCTCACCCGCGGTATCCTCGCTGGCTATCCTGTCGTCGATGTCCAGGCCGAAGTCTATGATGGTTCTTACCATGATGTTGACTCCTCAGAACTTGCCTTTAAGATCGCTGGTTCATTAGCTTTCCAAAAAGCATCAAAAGCTGCCAACCCGGTAATTCTTGAACCAATCATGAAAGTAGAAGTTACCACTCCCGAAAACTTCTTCGGTGACGTAATGGGTAACCTAAGCTCAAAGCGCGGACAGATCTATGAAACATTTAACCGCGGTATGGCCAAAATCATTCACGCCTACGTACCACTGTCCGAAATGTTCGGCTATGCCACAGACCTCCGCTCCATGTCTCAGGGCCGCGCCAACTACACCATGGAATTTGAACGCTACGACAAAGTACCAAATAACATCGCCGAAAAGATCATCAACGAAAAGAGCGCCAAATAATTCCGCATTACAAAGCAATCCGGCACTACAAAACACTCCGGTACTGCAAATCAAAACTACTCCAACCAAAAGACCGCCCTTCGGGCGGTCTTTTTCATGACCTCATTTGACCAATCCCCTGCCACTTCAAACTGCCAAAAACTCTTTTACCACGCTTATTAATGTAAAACACATCATGTTCGGTTCTCACATAGGCAATTCCGTTTTTAAACTCGCATGCATACTTAAAACGCTTGTTAAAAACATCCCTCCCAAGTTTATCAATATAGAAATAACCTTCCCCATCATCTGCCGTCGTCAACCCTTCACTAAAACAGTCAACCTCCTTAAAACGTTTGCAATCAAGCATATCTTTACCTGTCTGGTCTACAAAATACCAACCGCCCTCGTCAGCAACAGACGCATAACCTTCATAAAATTCCGACAATCCCCAAAATCTCTTTCCCTTACCCAGCAGCTCTTTACCATTTTTATCGATTAAAAAACTTCCTCCGGGCGCCCAGACTCTGGCAAACCCTTCTTTAAAATTCTCCCCCTTTTCAAACCAGACCTTTTTGGACCAGGGAACCGCCCGCCCCCTTTTATCTATAAAAAAAGAACTAAAACGATTCTTACTTACGCAAGCCAGCCCTTCATTAAAATTAAAGGCCGAATCAAACCTTTTCTTCCTTTTAAATATGTCTTTGCCATTCTCATCTACAAAAAACCAGCCATCACTGTCTTTCACGGCAATACACCCATCTTTAAAAGCACCTTTACTCTCTACTCTTTCAAACCGTTTTCCTTTCAGCATCACCTCTTTACCATCCTCACCAATCCAAAAACAACCGCGCTCATCAATAACAATTCCCTTTCCCTCACAAAAACTCTTAGCGTCACAAAACCTCTTACCCCCACATATCTCTTCACCCTTATTATTAATATAAAATAAACCGTCACCATCCCTTACCACCGCTACATTAACAGAAAAAGGTTCGGCACTTTCAAACCTTCTTCCGTTAAAAAGTTCATTCCCATCTCTACCGACATAAAATTTTCCGTCACCATCAAATAAAATCGCAATACCGTTCTGAAAAGTATCAAAAACGCAACAGTCTCTTTCCCGGGCAATTCGCCCCAACAAATTAAGCCCATGTTCATCCAGCGCCGGATCTTCATTCAACACCCGAAGTCCCTTCAACAACATTTGCTTACCCTCACGTAAATAGGCTTCATCCGGAACCAGTCCTGATGCACCACGAAAAAAAGCTTCCACTTCCCCGCGATACTTTTCCATATCGCGCTTAAGCTCTGCCAGCTGTTCGCCGTATAAGCGGCATTTTGCTTCTTTGATTTGATTAGTCATACCTTATTATTTCAACATTTAATTATACCACAAACTGGCCACATTCGCACATTCTTTCAGCACAGCCCAATCTTTAAAAAATCTCTTGCATTACTTATTTTTTTCCGATAATATCCATTCGCGTTTGCACAAAAACGCGCGTGCTTTATATCGAATTTATCGCACGGAAAACCTGCAAAAACTATATTATATTTAAAAAAATTTTAACCCTTAATCTGAAATAAAATGGCAGACGTATTCCAAAGAACCAAACCACACGTCAACGTCGGAACCATCGGCCACGTCGACCATGGTAAAACCACTCTTACCGCTGCAATCACAATGTATTGCGCCAATAAAGGTATGGCAAAGGCAAGAAAGTATGATGAAATCGACAACGCTCCTGAAGAAAAGGCCCGCGGTATTACTATCGCCACCTCTCACCAGGAATACGAAACAGAAAAAAGGCACTATGCCCACGTAGACTGCCCAGGGCATGCTGACTATATTAAGAATATGATTACTGGTGCCGCCCAGATGGATGGCGCCATTCTTGTTGTATCCGCTGCTGACGGCCCCATGCCACAGACACGTGAACACATTCTTTTGGCCAGACAGGTAAACGTTCCAAGCATCGTTGTTTTCATGAATAAGATGGATATGGCTGATCCTGAAATTGCCGACCTTTCTGAGATGGAAGTTCGTGAACTTCTCAAAAAGTATCAGTATGATGGTGATAATACTCCAATCATTCGTGGTTCAGCTCTCAAGGCTATGGAAAACCCAAATGATCCTGCTGCTACAAAGTGCATCCAGGACCTTCTCGACGCTCTTGACAGCTATATCCCTGAACCAAAGCGTGAACTCGACAAACCTTTCCTGATGCCAGTTGAAGACGTTTTCTCTATTAAGGGACGTGGAACTGTCGCTACGGGAAGAGTTGAAACTGGTGTTGTTAAGATTAATGATGAAATCGAAATTGTTGGAATCTATCCAACTCGCAAAGTTGTTGTAACTGGCGTTGAAATGTTCAAGAAGTTGCTTGATCAGGGTCAGGCTGGTGATAATGTCGGTCTGCTCCTCCGTGGCGTTGAGCGCGAAGATATTATTCGTGGTCAGGTTTGCGCTAAGCCAGGCAGCATCACTCCTCATACCAAATTTGAATGCGAAGTTTATATTCTGAGTAAGGAAGAAGGTGGACGTCATACCCCATTCTTTAAGGGATACAAACCTCAGTTCTACATCAGAACCACTGACGTAACCGGTTCCATTGAACTGCCAGCTGGAGTTGAAATGGTAATGCCTGGAGACAGTATTAAATTCATTGTAACTCTGGGTTCACCAATCGCTCTCGATCAGGGTACCCGCCTTGCCATTCGTGAAGGTGGACGCACTGTTGGTGCAGGTGTTATCACAAAAATTATAGAATAATCTCATGGCAACAAAGCAAAAAATCAGGATTAAGATTCAGGCCTACGACCACAAGATAATTGATGACTCTTCCAGGCTGATCATTGAAACGGCCGAAAGAACAGGGGCTATCGTTGCGGGACCAATACCGCTTCCGACTAATATCGAAAAGTACACAGTCAACCGCTCTACCTTTGTTCACAAAAACGCCAGGGAACAGTTTGAGATGAGAACTCATAAAAGGTTGATCGATATAACTGAATGCACTCCTAAAACAATTGACTCATTAACAAATCTAAGCTTGCCTGCCGGCGTAGATATTGAAATTAAAATGTTGGCGGGAGAAAAATAGTTCTTTAAAATTCCACTAAGTTATTTTGGGCGATCGGGTTCGAAGCCAGACTATCCAAGTCTAGCACATCCCGTCTCGTACGGGACAAGAACCTGGACGCCCATGATTAATCCCTTAGGGGAATCTGTAACCTCTAGAAAATTATGCCAGGAATACTTGGAAAAAAATTAGGAATGACCCGCGTCATTCAAGACGACGGCCGCGTGATCCCAATGACCATTGTCGAGTGTGTACCCAATGTGGTAACTCAGATAAAGACGGTGGAAAAAGACGGATATCCGGCGCTAGTCCTCGGTTTTTGCCCTTTAAAAAAACCTACCAAAACAAGGAAATTTTATCACGTCAAAGAATTCACTCCTGAACAGGGAAAAGAATATAAAGACGGTGATGAAATAAAAGTTGAGCTGTTTAATGAGGGGGAAAACATTGCAGTAACATCTGTGTCCAAAGGTAAAGGAACCCAGGGTGTAGTAAGAAGGTTCCATATGGCAGGTGGTCCAAAGACCCACGGATCCCACTTCAGGCGTGAACCGGGATCTATTGGCGCCAGAGCCAAACCAGGTAAAATCCATCGTGGTAAACATCTTCCTGGTCGCATGGGAACAGAGACTGTCACTAAAAAAACAAGAGTCGTAATGGTGGATGCCAAACATAATTTGATCGGTATCAAGGGACCAGTAGCCGGTGGAAATCACTCCTTAGTAATAATCAAGAAATTATCCTAATAACAAATGTTAAAAGTAGATTTATACAATCAGACAGGTGAGAAAAAAGGGCAGGTATCAGTCCCGGCAGAAATCTTTGGAGTAAAATTCAAAGCCGATCTGGTTCATCAAGCTTTGGTAAGGCAATTATCCAACGCCAGGCCCGGTGTTTACGCCCACACCAAAACCAAGGGTGAAGTTAATGGAACCGGCAAAAAGCCTTTCCGCCAGAAAGGTACCGGTAATGCCAGGCAGGGTTCACTCCGCAACCCTCACAATCCAGGTGGCGGCATTGCCCTTGGACCACGCAACACCCGCAACTACGAAAAATTGATGCCCAAAAAACAGCGACGTCTAGCCCTGTTCTCCGCCCTTTCGGCCAAATACAACGAGGGCAAAATCATGGCCCTTGATAAATACGAGAACAAGGATATAAAAACTAAGGATTTCATGGGAATGCTTCATAAACTTCCTATTGAAAAAGATGTCCTTGTTGTAATCGGAGGTAAAAATGAACTTATTGAAAAATCTTCCAGGAACCTTCCATTTGTAAAAACTCTCAAAGTTAACTATCTGAACATCGCCGATCTGCAGAAATATGACAATGTTCTCTTTTTGGAAGAAGCCATTGAAAAACTTTCAAACCTTTTCTTATCCAATGCACGCAAGGAAAAACAGGCTGCGTCTAAATAAAGTATAAAGCATCACGATGAAAGCATTACACACCATCATCAAACCAATTGTTACCGAAAAAGCGACCAAGCAGGGCGAAAAATTAACTTATGCATTCTACGTCAACAAACAGGCTACCAAGATTGATGTAAAGCAGGCTGTTAAAGAACTTTATGGGCACGATGTCGCAACCGTCCGCATGATTGTCAGCCCCACCAAGACCAAATTAATGAAAAGGGCTCTTGTAGACAAAAGACCAGAGATGAAAAAAGCACTGGTCGTCCTTAAGGGAAAAAAGAAACTTGATGTAACCAAAATCTCAAAGGAAAGCAAGAAATAATCCAACCTTTAAATCATATAATCTAAAATCTTACTAAAGTGGCAGTCAAAGTATACAAACCAACAACCCCGGGAAGACGTAACATGAGCGGATATTCCTTCAATGAAATAACCGCTGGTAAACCGGAAAAAAGCCTCATTCGCGGCGGCAAAAAGCGCGCAGGCCGCAACAACCAGGGAAAAATCACCATCAGGCATCAGGGTGGCGGCCACAAACAGTTGTACCGCTACATTGATTTCCAACAAAGAGACAAGGTCGGTATCCCCGGCATTGTAAAATCTGTTGAATACGATCCGAACCGCACCGCCAGAATTATGCTTGTCAGCTATGCCGACGGTGAAAAACGCTATCATCTCGCTCCAGAAGGCATCGTCGTTGGAACAACCATCATCTGCAAGGAAAAAGCCAAAGTCAAGCCGGGCAACCGCATGGCTCTCAAGCACATTCCTCAGGGATATGAAATCCACAATATCGAACTGACCATGAATAAAGGAGGCCAGATAGTACGTTCCGCTGGCTCCAAGGCAAGAGTTGTAGCTGTTGAAGGAGATTTTGCCCAAATCCAAATGCCATCCGGTGAAGTCCGCCTTGTCGACAAAAACTGCTTCGCCTCAATTGGCGCTGTCAGCAACATTGACCACAACATCATCAAGATTGGTAAAGCAGGCCGCTCCAGATGGAAAGGGATTCGCCCAACCGTAAGAGGTAAAGCCATGAACCCGATTGATCACCCACATGGTGGTGGTGAAGGTAACCAGCCAATAGGTCTTCCACAGCCAAGAACGCCTTGGGGTATGCCAGCACTTGGCCTCAAGACCAGAAAGCGCAAATATAGTGATCACATGATTTTAAAAGACCGGAGGAAAAAGACATCTCGGGCAGCCTAACTAAATTTTAAATAAATCAACCTAACCGCGAAACTACATGTCAAGAAGCTCAAAAAAAGGACCATTCATCGACCCTAAGCTTGTAAAGAAAATCAAAGGACTTAATGATTCCGGCCAAAAAAGAATCATCAAAACTTGGGCTCGTGACAGCGTCATTGCCCCGGATTATGTAGGACACACCTTTGCAGTCCATAACGGCAAACAACACATCCCTGTTTTCGTAACTGAAAACATGGTTGGACACAAACTTGGTGAATTCTCCCCTACCCGCAAATTCAAAGGTCACGGTGGAAAACTCGCCCGTGAAACCGGAGCAGCAGCCGCACCAGCACCAGCAGCAAAGGCCGCACCAGCACCAGCTAAAAAATAACTTATTAGAAGCCAAAAACCATGAAAGCAATACTTAGGTCAGCCAGAATTACCCCAAAAAAATTAAATCTGATCGCAGATATGATTAGGGGCAAAAACGCAACAGAGGCATTGAACCTCCTCAAATTTACACCAAAGAAAAGTGCCCACATGATGGGAAAACTGCTTAAAAGTGCCATTGCCAATGCTGAAAACAATTTCAAACAGGAAAAAGACACCCTTTATGTAAAAGAAATCTATGTAACCAAAGCCCCAACCCTTAAACGCAATGTTTCAGTGTCCAGGGGCCGCATGCACCCAATCCTCAAAAGAAACGCACACGCTACTATTTTCCTTGCGGTAAAAGAAGCTGAAAAGAAAACCGCAGCTAAAAAAGAAACGTCCGGCAAAGAAGTAAAAGCTGAATCATCTGCTGAAAACAAGCCGGCAAAGACAGCCGCAAAAGCAAAAAAAACGGCTCCAAAGAAATCCAATAAAACAACTTAAGACTTAGCCTAACAATCATTAACTTATGGGACAAAAAGTAAATCCAAACATCCTTCGTATCGGTGTTATCAGAAGCTGGGACTCCAAATGGTTCGCAGAAAAGAAGACCTATACAAAACTTCTGATGCAAGACTTGGAAATCAGGAAGATCATCGCAGAAAAACTTAAAGATGCTTCTATTTCCAAAATCGAAATTCAAAGAACAGCTAACAAAGTGATTGTTTATATCCATAGTGCCAAACCGGGTCTCATCATTGGTCGCCAGGGCGCAGGTATTGAGGCTTTGAAAGAAGAACTTCAGAAGAAATTCCATGAAGAATTCAACCTCAGCATAAAAGAAATTAATAAACCGGCTATCGACTCCTATCTGCTTGCCGAGTCAATAGCTCAACAAATTGGAAAGAGAGTTTCCTACCGCCGCGCCGCCAAAATGGCAATAGACAAAGCTATGGAAGCCGGAGCCCTGGGTGTCAAAATCTATCTTTCCGGACGTCTGAATGGAGTTGAAATCTCTAGAGCCGAACTCTTCTCTTCCGGAAAAATCCCACTACACACATTAAGAGCAGACATTGACTACGCCTTAATCCACGCCAGAACATCCTATGGAACCATCGGGGTAAAGGTCTGGATCTACAAAGGTGATATCTTCAAGAAAAGAGGTGGTCTTAAAATCACAACTGAAAACAATTAATTGATTCTCGCTAAACTTACCAAATTCTAAATTCCCTACAATGAACGGTCCTAAAAAAACTAAATACAGGAAATCACAACGTCTTCGCCATTCCAATGAAGGCATAGCCACAAAAGGCTTCTTACTGGCTTTTGGATCATATGGCTTAAAGACAGTTGAAGGTGGTGAAATCTCAGCAAGACAGATCGAAGCTGCCCGCCGCGCCATGACCCGCTACATCAAACGCGGAGGAAAAATCTGGATCAGAATATTCCCACACAAGCCAGTAACCCAGAAGGCGGCAGAAGTACCAATGGGAAGCGGAAAAGGTACTGTTGAAAAATACGTTGCCGTTGTAAGGAAAGGAACCGTTCTCTTTGAAATGGACGGTGTCGAAATCGCTCTGGCCAAAGAAGCCATGAGACTTGCTTCCCAGAAACTCCCATTAAAGTGCAAATTCGTAGACGTTAATACCATTATCTAACATGCTGACCAAACAAGAAATCCGACAATTAAAAGATGGTGAACTTCAGGAAGAAATTAAAAAAACTTCCGCTGAACTCATTAAAGCCAAAATGGAAATATTGAACGGCTACAGCAAAGAGAGTCACAAGGCCATTAACATGAGAAGATACCTGGCCCTGCTCAAGACTGTCGAAACTGAAAATCGCAAAGCCGACAGCAAGAAAAAAGCATAACTATTAAAAACTTAAGAATCCATTCTCCATGAGAACTAAAAAAGGAACCGTCATCTCAACCAAAATGGACAAAACCGCAGTCATTAAGGTTGAAAACTACAAAACCCATCCCAAATACAAGAAGCGCTACAAGGTTTCCACCAAGTTTTACGCCCATGATGAAAAGAACGAAGCAAAGGTGGGAGATGTAGTAACAATCTATGAGACCAAGCCTCTTTCCAAACTGAAGAGATGGTCACTCACCAAACCGGAATCCAAATAAGCCATTTATTGAAACTATAAAGAAAAAGAACCATGATACAGCTAAGAACAATGCTAAACATCGCCGACAACAGCGGAGCCAAACTGGCCCAATGTGTTAAAGTACTCGGCGGAACCAGGAAGCGTTATGCCGGCCTCGGTGATATCGTAATCGTATCCATCAAACAAGCGGCCCCACGGGGAACAGTAAAAACACATGCCGTGGAACGCGGAGTAGTAGTACGTGCCAGAAAAGAGACCAAACGCAAAGACGGTTCCTATATCAGGTTCGATGAAAACGCTATCGTAATCATCGCCAAAGACAACCAGCCCAAAGGAACACGTGTCTTTGGACCAGTAGCCCGTGAACTTCATGAAAAAGGCTTCCAGAAAATTATCAGCCTTGCACCAGAAGTACTATAATCTTAAACTCCACACTAACCTTATCTACGATGAAATTAAAGAAAAACGACAAAGTATTGGTAATAAGCGGAAAGGACAAAGGCAAAACTGGTAAAGTCACCCGCGTCGTCACCAAGCACGAGCAGGTTGTAGTTGAAAAAGTGAATATCAGGACCAAGCATCTTAAAAAACAACAGGGCCAGGCTGGGCAGATCATTCGCTATGAAGCACCAATCAGTGCAGCCAACGTTATGATACTGGATCCAAGCAACAACAAGCCTACGCGCATAGCCTACAAGAAACTTGATAACGGCAAAAAAGAACGTATATCAAAACTTACAGGAATCTCCCTGGACAACCTCCCTGTTGAAAGCGAAAGCAAAGAGGAAACCAAGGAAGCTCCAAAGAAAAAGGCTTCAACCAAATCTAAAAAAACTATTAAAGCTTAATTAACAGAACTAAAATGGCTACCCCGCTTAAACTGAAAGATCACTACACTAAAGATATCATCCCAGTCCTTAAAAAGGATCTGGGAATCAAAAACATCCTTGCTGTGCCAAAACTAACCAAAGTTAAGGTAAACGTTGGCCTTGGACCATTCCTTTCCGCAAAGAAAGATTATTCTGAAGTCCTGGACAATCTTGCAGCCATTACCGGACAAAAGCCAGTCATTAATAAAGCCAGAAAAGCTATTTCAAACTTTAAAATCAGAAAAGGTCTGCCTATCGGCGTTTCTGTAACCGTCCGCGGCAGCAAAATGTATGATTTCGTAAGCAAACTCGTTAACATTACACTCCCACGCATCCGCGACTTCCGCGGCATACCTCTAAAATCTTTTGATGGAAACGGTAATTACAGTCTGGGAATTATGGAAAATACCGTGTTCCCAGAAATCAATCCAGACAACATCGATAAAATCTACAGTCTGGAAGTAACTATCTGTACATCAGCAAAAAATGACAAGGAAGGTATGGCCCTGTTAAAAGCATTGGGCTTCCCGTTCCAAAAAGAGAAATTATCAGCTAAAAAATAACACGAACTCAAATGGCAAAAAAATCGCTCAAAGTAAAATGTGAAAGGAATAAACAGGAATATCTTGCCGCTCTGTCAGCAGGCAAAAAACCAAAGTTCCCTACCCGGATCTACAACCGCTGCAAACTTTGCGGCAGACAGGCCGGCTACATGAGAAAATTCGGAATGTGCAGAATTTGCTTCCGCGAACATGCCGCATCCGGAAAACTAATGGGAATCAAAAAGTCTTCCTGGTAAAAATCTTCCCTTAAAAACGCTAATAATTTTTATAAACATATGTACTCAGATCCTATCGCAGACTTATTAACAAGAATCAGGAACGCTTACAAAGCACGCAAAGACGCTTTAACCGTCCCTTCCTCAAAAGCAAAGCTTTCCATACTTAAGGTATTGAAAGACAGGAAATTCATCGCAGACTTTGAGACCAAGATGAGTGGCAAATTTGAAGAAATTGAAATCAGATTAAATGAGGACGTCCGCGACATCACCCTTAAAAGAGTCAGCAAACCAGGTCAAAGAATTTACGTAAAAGCCGGCAGCCTTAAAAAGGTTAACGGTGGCCTGGGACTCGCCATTATCTCAACACCGCGGGGAGTAATGAGCAACGATGAAGCAACTAAACTTAAACTCGGCGGTGAACTTATCTGCGAAGTTTATTAATTAGAATAATCTCTTTAAAACTATGTCACGAATCGGAAAATTACCAATTAAAGTACCTGCCGGAGTAACCGTCGATAAAAAACCTGGCAATATGGTACACGTAAAAGGCCCCAAAGGCGAACTCTCCATTTCACTCAATCCTCGAATTGATATTGAAATCAATGACGGAGTTATTGTCGTAAAAAAACACGACGAGTCCCAATCCTCCAGGAGTCTGCATGGATTAAGCAGAACCCTTATCAGCAACATGATCGAGGGCGTCACAAAGGGGTTCGAAAAAAAGCTTGATATCCAGGGAGTAGGTTACCGTGCCACTTTGCAGGGCAGCAAGCTAGTACTCAATCTTGGACACTCCCATCCAATTGAAGTTACTCCTCCAAAAGGAATTATGATCCAGATTGACGCTGAAAAGAAAAATATCCTTACTGTCAGCGGCGCCGACAAACAACTTGTAGGAGAAATGAGCGCTAAAATCCGCTCACTCAAGAAGCCAGAACCTTATAAAGGCAAAGGCATCCGTTATCTTGGAGAACAAATCACCAGGAAAGCCGGTAAAGCAGCAGCTAAAGAAAAATAATCTAAGTAAACCTAAGCTATGAAAACCTCAAAAAAAGTTATCGACAGGGAAAAAAGACATAACCGCATCCGAACTAAGATGGATGGTACAGCCAAAGTTCCACGCCTGGTTGTGTACAAAAGTCTGAACTTCAATTACGCCCAACTGATTGATGACGCTACCGGAAAAACACTGGTTAATGCGTCAGACATGAAAGACAAGAGCAAAGCCACCAAAACCGAAAAAGCCAAAAAAGTCGGGATTGAACTGGCCAAACTGGCTTTGGAAAAAAGCATCAAGGCCTGCGTCTTTGACCGCAATGGCTTCAAGTACCATGGCCGCATCAAAGCCGTCGCCGAAGGAGCTCGCGAAGGCGGATTGAAATTCTAACTTTCCTATCAAACAATAAAACTTAAATAACCCATAACAATGCAGAAAAAAGGAAAAGCCCCAATTAAAGAAACCAAAGAATTCGAAGAAGAGGTTATACAGATAGACCGCGTTACCCGCGTAGTAAAAGGTGGCCGCAGGTTACGTTTTAGGGCAACCGTGGTTATTGGCAACAAGAAAGGTAAAGTTGGTGTCGGCATTGGAAAATCAACTGAAGTAACTGGAGCTATTCAGAAAGCCGTAAACCAGGCCAAAAAATCTCTGATCCACGTTCCAGTCATCGGGCAGACTATTCCTCACCGGGTCAGTGTTAAATACAAGAGCGCAAAGTTGTTGCTCCTCCCCGCCTGCCCAGGTACCGGTATCATTGCCGGTGGACCTTTACGCAAGGTTTTGGAACTGGCCGGAGTACAGGATGTTCTAAGTAAATCACTTGGCTGCAATAACCGCGTTACCAACAGCCAGGCAGCAATGCTCGCTCTTGCCAAACTGAAATCACTCCCATGGATCAAAACTGCAAAAGTCGAAGAACCTGTAAAACCGGTAATCAGTGAAGAATCTGAAGATGCCAGAAAAAAAACAGCTCCAAAAGCTGGACAGGTTCCATCAAAACCACAGGTAAAGCCAGCAGTCAAACCACAAACCTCCGCAGCCCCAAAAGCAGCGGAAAAGAAGACCGTACCAGCAAAAACAGCTAAAAAATAATCAATTTTACAAATGTCCAAGTTACTGAAACTTCAAGCTAACAAAGGTGCCAAAAAAAGGAAAAAAGTTGTAGGCCGTGGCAACGGCTCAGGTCATGGAACCTATTCCACCCGTGGTGGTAAAGGTCAGACCGCCAGAACAGGAAGCCGCAAAAAACCGGGATTTGAAGGAGGTCAAACTCCCCTTGCCCGCAAAATGCCAAAATTAAAAGGATTCAACAATCCAACCAGAATAAGCTACCAGCCAATCAACCTGGAAGCTCTGAACATCTTTGAAGATGGAACAGAAGTAAATGCAACTCTTCTTCATAAGCATGGAATGATCAACTACCCGGAAAGGCCGGTTAAACTGCTTGGAGATGGTGAATTAAAGAAAAAACTGACCATTAAAGTTAACAAGGCATCCGAAAGCGCAAAGGCAAAAGCCGAAAAAGCTGGTGCCAAAATTACCGAAATTCCGGTAAAAAAACCCAAAACGACCTCAAAGGAATAGTCGTCGGAAAGTAAAAAATAAATAATATCTAACTTTAACCATGAACTACCTTAGGCAAATTTGGAACTCTAAGGATCTTCGCAAAAAGATTCTTTTCACTCTTGGCATCGTAATTCTGACCAGATTCCTTGGACAAGTTACCATCCCTGGAGCAGATAAAGCAGCTCTTGATATTATTTTTAAACAAAATGAGCTCCTGGGTATGTTCAGTATGATGACTGGAGGCAGCGCCAACAACTTCTCCATTATCCTGATGGGTCTTTCTCCCTATATCAACGCCTCCATCATTTTACAGTTGTTAACAGTCATCGTTCCAAAACTGGAAAATCTCTCAAAAGAAGGTGAACAGGGCCGCCGTGTCATCAATCAATATACCAGATTATTAACCATTCCAATCGCTTTCATACAATCATATGGAATGATTATGCTTTTAAACAGCCAGTCTGCGGTACAGATTGTTCCCAATATTGGGCACGCAACTGTAATCCTTCCAATCATGCTCGCCGTTACCACCGGTTCAATCCTTCTGATGTGGCTTGGTGAACTTATGACAGAAAAAGGCATTGGCAACGGTGTATCAGTCATCATCGGTCTCGGCATCATCGCCAACATCCCTGAGATTATTGGAAAATCCCTGGCCCTCGCTCAACAGTCATCAGACAGGCTGATTCCTTTTGTAGTAACCATTCTTATTACCCTGATCCTTACCGTACTGGTAATTATGGTTACCGAAGGCCAAAGAAAAGTGCCTGTTACCTATGCCGGAAGAAGTGTCCGCGGACGCGGGGTACAATCATCACTACCTATCCGCATCAACCAGGCTGGTATGATTCCAATCATCTTTGCCGTATCAGTAATGACCTTCCCAACCATCATCTCCACTTTCCTGAAAAACTCCAGCAGCGAATCCCTTAGAAATATTTCTGTGTTCCTTGATACCTATTTCCACCAAAACAGCATTTTCTACATTGCGGCCTACTTCCTTCTGACCATTGCTTTCACCTACTTCTACGTTTCTATCACCATGAATCCAGACCAGATTGCCGAAAACATCCAAAAACGCGGTGGGTACATTCCTGGAATCAGGCCGGGCAAAGAAACAGCTACTTACATCAATAAAATCAGTAACCGCCTTAACCTTTGGGGAGGCCTGTTCATAGCTTTCATAGCCATATCTCCAATGTTAATCCAGTTGTTTTTCTCATCAATGGCAATGGGCTCAGTTCCTACACTAATCAGCGGCGCTGGATTAATCATCGTCGTCGGTGTTGTCCTTGAACTGCTCCGCCAGATCAATGCCCAACTGGTCATGCACGATTACAACAAGCTTTACTAACATTATCAGAAAAATGGATTTAGTATTATTTGGCATACAAGGCTCCGGTAAGGGAACTCTGGGAAAACTAATCTCCGACCGGTATGGGTTTACCGTCTTTGAAACCGGCGGGGAACTTCGCAAATTAGCCGCAGAAGACAGCGACCTTGGCCGCAAAATCAAAAGCATTCTTGAAGCCGGACAACTGGTCACCAAGGAAGTGGTAATGGAAATTATTGCAGACTTTATGAAGAAACTGCCCAGCGGCAATAAAATCCTTTTCGATGGCATCCCCAGATCTCTTGAACAGGCTATTTCTTTTGAAGAAATGATGAGCCAAAATAGCAGAAGCTTTTTGGGAATTCTCATAGATGTCCCCCGTGAAGAAGCTTACAGAAGACTAACCACTCGCCGCATGTGTAAAAGCTGCAAAGCCATTTACCCCTCCAACTACGATAAAAACAGCTGTGAAAAATGTGGCGGAGAACTTTACACCAGAACAGATGATAATCCCGAAGCCATCAAAGCCAGAATTGATACTTTCTTTGCCGAAACCACTCCCGTAATCGAAAAACTGCAGAAAGAAGGAAAAATTATAACCATGGACGGAAGCAAAGATATCCAAACCTGTCGTGATATAATCTTCAAAATCATCGACGAAAATTTTAAAGATTGATATCATGAAACTTTGGAAAGAAAATGGGATGAAAATCTTCATTAAGGATAAGGAAGAAATAAACATTATGCGCGAAGGCGGAAAGATTCTTGGTGAAATTCTTTTCGAACTGGAAAAAATGGTTCAACCAGGCATCACCACCGGAGAACTTGACGAAAAAGCCGAAGATCTAATGAGAAAATATGGAGTAAAAGCCTCTTTTAAGGGATATCAGGGCTTTCCCGCATGCCTCTGCACAAGCGTCAACGAACAGGTTGTCCACGGAATTCCGGGACCATACGTTTTAAAAGATGGTGACATTATCACCATCGACTGCGGAGTCTTTCATAAAGGCTTCCACACCGACTCAGCCATTACTAAAGGCGTCGGCATCATCAAACCTGAACACCAGAAATTCCTAAATACCGTAGAAAAATCCCTCAAAAAAGCTATTGAGGCAGCCCGTCCTGGCATCAGAGTAATGCACTTAAGCGGAATCATTCAGGATACCGTAGAAAAGGAAGGATACTCTCCTGTCCGCGACATGGTAGGGCATGGAGTTGGACAAAACCTTCATGAAGATCCATGTGTTTTCAACTTCCGTGCAAACGAACCAAGCCCCATCCTGCAGCCAGGAATGACTATCGCAGTCGAGCCAATTATCGCCATGGGAAATCACCGGATTAAAACTCTTCGTGACGGATGGACAACTGTGACCTGCGACGGATCGCTTGCTGCTCAGGTGGAACACACTTTAGCCATCACCCAGAAAGGCTGCGAAATTTTAACAGCCAGACCATCCTGACACCCCCAAAATACCCCTGAAAACATCCCCTAAAAAATCCCGAAAATTGTGTTGCAAACCAGAATAATATCATATAGAATCCAAACGCCGTTTCCTATCTTTTCCTATGGGCAAAGAGGTCATTGAAGTAATTGGAGTCGTCACAGAAACGCTTCCAAATGCCACTTTTCGGGTCAAGCTCACTGACGAAAAATATCCCGACAGAGAGCTCCTGGCACATATCTCCGGACGAATGAGGATTAACCACATCCGCATCCTCCCCGGCGACAAAGTGACAGTTGAATTGACGCCCTACGATCTAAGCAAGGGAAGGATAACGTTCCGCCACAAGGAATCGCATGGCGGAAGCCACGTGCAGGAAACCCCAGGCAGCGAACCACCAATGCAAGAAACAACTAATCAAGCACAATGAAAGTAAGATCATCCGTAAAAAAAATCTGTTCCAAATGTAAAGTCATCCGCCGCAAAAATGTAGTGCGGGTTATTTGCGCAACTAAGAAACATAAACAGCGCCAGGGTTAAAGCTAAACAAACTTATTCGTAATCAGTAATCACATATGGCACGTATCGCCGGAGTAAATTTACCTAAAGACAAGCGGGTTGAGGTCGGACTGACCGCCATCTACGGCATTGGTCGGGAAATGAGCAAAAGAATCCTTTCCGAAACCAATATCAGCCCCGACATCAGAGTTAAAGACCTGACTGAAGACCAGGTTAACAAGCTAAGAGAAAAGATCGAGAAAATGGCTGTGGAAGGTGACCTTCGCCGCAAGCAGCAGCTCGACATCAAGCGTTTAATGGAAATTGGATCTTATCGTGGTTTCAGGCACAGAAGGAACCTTCCTGTGCGTGGCCAAAAGACCCGCAAGAACGCCCGCACCAGAAAAGGCAAGAAAAAGACAGTTGCCAACAAGAAAGCAGTAACCAAGTAATCGTTTTAATCTAATAACATGCCAGAAGAAAAAAAATCTGAAGAAAAAAAGGAAGTTAAAACTGCCAAAGCTACCGAAACTGCAGCTGCAGAAGGTGAAGCCAAGGCTGAGGTAAAAGCCAAGAAAAAAGCGAAGAAACGCCTTGTTCCGGAGGGAAAAGCCTACGTTCAATCTTCTTTCAATAACACTATCATTACCATTACCGACCCAAAGGGTGATGTTATTGCCTGGAGCAGCGCTGGAGGCAGCGGCTTCAAAGGACCAAAGAAGGCCACGCCATACGCTGCGCAGGTTGCGGCTGAAAGTGCAGCTACAAAGGCAAAGGTCTACGGGTTCGAAAAAGCCTGGGTTTTTGTCAAAGGCGCAGGCACCGGACGTGAGCAGGCCATTCGCGGCTTACAAAACGGCGGTATTTATATTGAAGGTATTACCGACGTTACGGCCATCCCTCACAATGGTTGCCGTTCCAGGAAGTCAAGAAGAGTATAATCTAACGCTTAAGTTTAAATAATCTATGTCCAGATATACAGGTCCAAAAAGTCGTTTATGCCGCCGTGAGGGAATCTGCCTCTGCGGTCGCGAAAAATGTGCAGTTAAAAAGAAAAGTTATATTCCTGGTATGCACGGGCAAAAAGGAAGCCTTGGCAAACCATCTGAATATGCCCGCCAGCTGCGTGAAAAACAGAAGCTTAAGAGGCTTTATGGCATAACAGAAAGGCAGCTGGGTAATTATTTTGCAGAAGCCGCCAAGAAAAAGGAAATTACTGGTAACGCCCTCCTTAAACTTCTTGAGGCCAGACTGGATAATGTTGTCTATCGTTCAGGAATTGCCAAGACCAGAGCCCAGGCCCGCCAAATGGTTAGCCATGGACTTATTAAAGTAAACCAGAGAAAAGTTGATGTTCCTTCCTTCCAGACAAAAGTTGGCGACAAATTCGAAATCATTGAACGCCTTAAGAAGTCATCTCTTTTTGCCGACCTGGAAAAACAAAAGTTCGCTCCTGCCAAGTGGCTTAAAGTAGATTACAAAGGACTTAACTGCGAAGTAGCCCGCAGCCTTGAAGCAGACGATCTTGAAAAAGCAATCCAGATGAGCCTTGTCGTTGAATACTATTCCAAGTAGTAAGAACTCTACTTAAACCAAAATAATAATAATTTATAACCATACTTCTAAATGCATCAGATCCAAGCCGAAATCGGCATTCCAAAGATCAAGACTGAGCGCATTAGCGATAACCACGCCATTTTTACGGTTAGTCCCCTTCCTCCGGGATATGGAGCTACTATTGGTAACAGTTTTAGAAGGATTCTTCTGTCCTCTTTACCTGGAGCCTGCATAACCGGCGTGAAAATCGATGGTGTCAGCCATGAATACTCAACGGTAAAAGGTATCAAAGACAGCGTATTGGACATTACCCTCAACTTAAAACTTCTCCGCTTTAAGAAAAGTAATCCCGAACCATCAATCTGCACACTCTCTGTAAATAAAGAAGGAGTAGTAAAGGCAAAAGACATCAAGTGTCCGGGCGAGGTTGAAATCCTGAACCCTGAACAGTACATTACAACCCTTGAAAAAGGCTCAAAACTGAACATGGAACTGCGCGTAGAAAAAGGTGTTGGCTACCAGCCCGCCGCACAGAGACAAAAAGAAGAACAGGAAGCCGGAATGATTATTTTGGATGGAGTCTACTCCCCTGTCAGAAAAGTACGCTATGAAATCGAAGCAGCCCGCGTTGGCCAAATGACCAACCTGGATAAACTTACTATCGAAGTAATGACTGATGGATCAATCACTCCGGAAAACGCCATTAAGTTTTCCTCAAACATCCTCCAGTCCTACTTCAACCTCTTCAACCAGGAAAACGCGCTGGTAGAAGAACATTACATGAGCGACTTCAAAAAGATTGCCGAAAAAGAACAGGAAGAAGAAAAGAACAAACCATCCCAGGAAACCTACACTCCAATTGAAATCCTCGGCTTCTCGCCAAGGACCCTCAATGCTCTTATCAATGGCGGCATCGGATCAGTTGAACAGCTCGAAAAATGCACCGAAAGCAAACTGACCAACCTGCGCGGATTCGGTAAAAAAGCGCTCGGAGAAGTCATCTCGGCACTGGCCACCAAAGGAAAATCACTAGCTAAAGAATAAATAATCACTTATATCCATGAGACACCAGGTAAAGAAAAACAGGCTCGCACGCCCAAGGGGACAAAGAAACCTCCTCTTAAGTACTCTGGCAACAGACCTGATCCTCCACGAGAAGATCAAAACAACTGAAGCCAAAGCCAAAGCCCTTCAGCCATACATCGATAAAGTCGTGAATGAAGCAAAGAGGCCAGAAAAAGCATTAGCAATCAGGTCGGTTAACCAATACCTGACCAATGAGCTGAGCGCTAAAAAGCTGATTGAAAAAATCGGCAAAAAATATGCAGATAAACAAAGCGGCTACACCCGCATTGTTCGCCTTGGCTTCCGCTCTGGCGATGCAGCACCACTTGTACAAATTGAATTAGTCTAAAGCCATGAAAACATATTCACCAAAGAAATCAGACATCAAACATGAATGGTATGTAGTCGACGTCAAAGGAAAAACCCTTGGCAAGGTAGCCACCAAAATTGCCGATATCCTCCGTGGTAAAAATAAACCAATCTTTTCACCACATCTGGATTGCGGAGATTTTGTCATCGCCATCAATGCCAAAGAGATCAAACTTACAGGTAACAAATTGACAGACAAAGTTTACCAACACCACACACGTTACCCAAACGGTCTCCGCACCTATTCCGCACAGGAATTGCTCAATGACAGACCCGAAGAAGTATTATTCCAGGCCGTTGCCGGAATGATTCCTCACACCAAATTAAAAAAAGACATTTTGAAGAAATTCAAAGTCTTCCCGGGCAGCGAACATCCACACACCGCCCAAACCCCAAAAACCCTTGAACTATAAGATAATTAAATAACGCACCATGATCAAAAAAGCAGAATCCGCCACTAAAGCTGAACCCCAAAAGAAACTGAACCTTCAGGAGTATTATTATG
>JAGOLJ010000083.1 GCA_017994125.1 Candidatus Altimarinota bacterium | reverse complement strand
ATTACCGATGGAAGATTATCTGAAAGGACTAGCCGAAATTTCTGCAAAAGATCCTTACGAAAAAATCAAAGCAGTGATTGTTTTGGCACGTTCCTATGCCACTTACTACACCACTATTGCCCAGAAGTTCCCGGGCGCGCCTTATGATCTGACTGATGATCCCGCCCGTTCGCAAAAATACCTGGGACACGCTTTTGAAGAAAGGAATCTAACAGGCGTAAAAGCCGTTAACGATACTACAGGACAGGTTGTTACCTATAACGGTAAAATCATCAAGACCCCATATTTCAGTTCCGATGACGGCCGCACACGCAGCGCCCAGGAAGTTTGGGGCTGGACAGACACGCCTTATTTACAGAGCGTTGACGATCCGGGCTGCAAAGGCATGACCTTAAACGGACACGGAGTAGGACTAAGCGGCTGCGGTTCAAAGTATCTTGCCGGTCAGGGAAAAACCTACATTGAAATCATCAAGTATTATTTTAAGGGAGTAGAGGTCAAAAAGATCTAGCGAAGATTTTTGTGTTAAAAAGTGGTGAAAAAGAGCGGCCGTAAGGGCATTAAATAACAAAACAAAAAAATAATAAAAACAAAAATGCTAAAACAAATCCCTTCCGAAGAAACGCCTGCGCAGGCGCATAAAAAAAGGCAACAACAAAAAAACACCCGCAAGGCCAGAATAACCTCATCTTCCGGTTCCGTAAAAATACAGGACCGGAAAAAAATAATCGTTTCACCAAAACTCCAGGAACAGAACTTCATTGAGATACGTGATCAGGACGGCAAATTACGCCGCGTCTGTTTACGGTTCATCAAGTATGTCAAAAAAAGCAATAAACGCTCGGCTGAAGAAATAGGCGAAATGATTCATGGGCTGCAGGAGGGGATTGTCTGCCTGGAAAAACAGCGCCAGAAGTTGTTGTGGAATAAAAAGAAAAAATAGGATTTCAATGAGTATACATGCCAATCACATCGACAGGTGTTTTAGGTGCGGATATAATAAGCGCGCTCTTAACCTGAACAATGTTGTTGTTAGCTTTAAACACGGCCACCGTTGAAACAGCGATTGCTTTGCTTGAAAGGAATGCCAAAAAAACAACAGCTTTGTATTCACAAAGCTGGGCATCCAATTTTAACGAAGCGGAAAAATTACAGCCGCAGCTTGATAAAATCATGAAAATTTTGGCTAAAAAGAAAGCCGTTCTTGAAGGCATTTTTGTAGTTGCCGGCCCGGGGTCTTTTACCGGATTGCGCATCGGTGTTACAACCGCCAATATTTTGGGGGCGGCCGCCGGCGCGCCGCTTTATGCCTGTGACACCTTTTCTTTCCTGCGCGCCCGCGTCCCCGAAAAACTGCGGGATGCAACCGCCATCTTATTGCGCGCCGGCGGCGACTTCTGCGCCATCATGATTCCGGTAGCAAAACAGGGAACCTCCCCGGTTCATCAAATCGTATCAATCAATGATCTACCATCAATCATTATCAAAAACACTAAAATAAAATACGTATTGGCCGATTTACGCGCGGAAGAATTAAAAAAGTATCAATTACCCCAAAAAATCAAATGGCTCCCCAAAACGAAATTATTAACTTTTAGCGAGGCCGTGGGCGACACAATTAAAACCGCTTTAAAAAAATCCCTAAAGCCATCGCCCCTCATTGTCCCCATTTACCTGCAGCCGCCCAAAATAACCATGCCAGGCATAAGTGCCATACCGGGTATAACCTAATTATTAAACCATGCTCTACGTTGTTTCCACCCCCATCGGCAATCTGGAAGACATCACCCTTCGCGCCATTCGCACCCTCAAAGAATGCGACTATATTGCCGCCGAAGACACACGCCATTGCCAGATCCTCCTGCAAAAATACGAAATAAAAAAGCCAACCATCAGTTTTCACGCCTTTAGCGACCGGCGCAAACTTGATGAACTTGTCGGGCTACTTAAGCAGGGCAAAAACATCGCCCAGGTCAGCGACGCCGGCACCCCGGGCATAAGCGACCCCGGTTATTTATTAATAAAAGCCGCCATTGAAAACCAGATCAACGTAGTCCCCATTCCCGGCCCCGCCGCTTTTTTAACCGCCCTCAGTGCATCTGGACTTCCCACCAACCAGTTTTTGTATCTGGGCTTCCTCCCTTTAAAAAAAGGCCGCCAGACACTCCTGGACGCCCTTACCAAAGAAGAACGCACCATCGTTTTTTATGAATCGCCCCACCGCCTGCTAAAAACCCTCGCCGAACTCGACCAGAAATTCGGCAACCGCCCGCTGGTCGTCGCCCGTGAGCTGACCAAAATTTACGAAGAATTTTTCCGCGGCACCGCCAAAGACGCCTACGAACACTTTACCAAAAAGCAGCCCAAAGGCGAATTCGTGCTGATGCTCGGCGCGCTTTAAGAAATCAAAATTTCTCCGTCCATGGCACCCCATACATACCGTCTGGCGGGGGATTGCTACTGATTATTATTTCCTGATCTTTATTACCGTCAACTAAACGATACGCCTGAATATCAATTCTTGAAGCATTTTTTCCAAACGGTCTTGTAAAATAAAAATTATTATTACTATCGATTGTTATTATTGTACTCAAAACAAAAACACCATTTTCTTTTGCTTCTAGTATAAAATTTTCAAAATAATTACCATCAAAATACCAGTCTATTCCGTCATTATACAAAGTGGCGACATTTTTTCTTAAGTCTTTCTCCTGTTCCGCATCTGGTATGTCCATGCCAATAGGGGAACGATCATTTCCGCAAGAAATAGAAGATAGAATAGAAAACACTATCGGAATTATAATTTTTTTAAACGAATTACTAACACATCGGGTCTGTTTATTACAAACAGGCTCATCAACCCCATTTGCAGAGTGATCGCCTAAATCATCAACACTTATTGATTTCATTGCACCTAACTTAACTGGATATTTTTATCTTACCAATTTGACGCTACGCCATCCGGTGGAAACCTGTCACTACCTAAAATTCCCTCCACCTGTTTGGCAAGATTTTCATCTTTAACAATCGGAATATCTTCCATCATGTCACTATCATGTGCTGCTTTTACATAGAACTTCTTAACCTTCCCATTTGCAGCACCTTCAAAATTGTAAGATCCATTAACCGATGAAAACTGAAGCACCTCATCAGGATCTTTTTTAGCCTCGTCATGGTTTTGATAATATACCTGGGCTTCAAGGTAAAGCTGGCCTGGGTAATCACCTGCCAGGGAAACAATATTATCACCCATAAGACCAGGCCTGATTCCAGGAGTGTCAGCATTTTCCGCATTGGAATTATTATCAATCACAGCTTCAGTTGCAGCCGGTACCGGTTGGATATTACGCGTGTCAGCCGAGCAGGAAGCCAAAATTGGCATAATGCCAGCCAAAACAACATTGCGGGCCTTTTTCATCCACTTGCTCAAAGTCGAGGAAATCCCCGGTTTTTGTGATTCCGGTGCTTTTTCTTGCCCATCAGTATGTTCCCTATTATCCAGCATAATTACATGGTTACTACGCTTTAAAACTATCATAGCGACACTTGCTTTTCAAGGAGTTTTGTGCGTAAATATATGGCTAAACTTGCAAAATAATTACAAATTAAGAATATACTATAATGTCTGAAGCTGTACGTCAAGATGATGACCCTTCAAAAGGATCCCCAAGACTTTCATCAAAACCGGAAGCCGCCAAGTCAGGTATTGATACCCCATCTTCCTGGCCTGTTACCGGCCTTGTAGCAGTATTTAGAAAAAGCCTTAGGAGATGCGTGTACCCAACCATTCTTGTCACGGCATTAACCATCCAACCCACACGTGCAGCCGTGGATGACAAAAAACAGGCTACTCCGCGGCCAGCCACGGTTGCAGGCCGTAAATCCCGCCAGGGACATTTGTTGCCAGGCGAATGCCGTCCTGAGGACCTCAATGTTGATATCAGAGACGAAAATGGTTCACTTCCGCCAGAATCAGAAGAAAATCCAATTTGCGAAGATGATCAACCTACTGATATCCGTCAACTTTCTGATCAGGTAGAGCTTAATGCTGATCCACTTCCGCCATCTCCTCAACCGGACCCGGCTTCTGATGAACTTGACGCCGGACTTGACCCATTAGATGCCGATTTCGACGCACTGACTAAGGAATCAGGCAGTGAAGACGCGGATGATCCCGATCTGGATGCGGAAGCAGATCAGTCCGTAACAAGCGATAACGAAAGTGATGCTTCTGTTGATTCCAGCCTTTCAACTGAGCCGGCTGCTTCTCCGGATGAATTAGGCGATCAGGGGGACTTGATTTGTCCGCAGGGTAAAAAGCCCATGAACAAATGGGAAAAGCAAAAAGACGGACGTTGGATGATTGATGGTGTCTGCTACCGTTTTACCCCCGAATGGAGCCCTGATCAGATGATTGAGCTTAACGGTAAAATGGTTTCAAATCTGCCACTAAAGGAATCTCACCAGATCTTGGGTGGATTTATCAGGATTTATTCATCAGACCCAAATCGTCAACCAGAAATCATTGCAGAAGGTCGCGCGGGCGCACTCATCACCACCAAAGGTACTATGATGATCAACTATCTATCCGGAAACAAAGTCGGCATTTTGGCAGAAAACAAAGATGCCCAGGTGGTACAGGATGGCCGTACGGATGGCCCCATTTCCATTCCACAAGATGGTAAATGGCACTACATCAACATCGATCAATCCCAACAGGTTATAAGCGGAGGCTGTGCACTCGTTGAAAAGGGAAAAGTTCCTACCCAAAAACCAGAATCTGGCGAAAACTGGGTTAGAATTGGCACAGGAGTGGCTTTTGTCCTGCTAGTCGC
>JAGOLJ010000082.1 GCA_017994125.1 Candidatus Altimarinota bacterium | reverse complement strand
GAAACTGTTTTGCTGACATCGCAAAAACTGGAAACAGCATTCCCGGAAAGGTTGCCGATATAAAGATAGATCAGATATGCGGCATTTAAACAGCCTAATATCGAACTTACAATAATTACCTTGGCAGCATTTTTCATTTTAATTTTAATTACAATTTAATAGCCCGTCGGCTCGATTTATTTTTACCTTTTTATTGGCCGGATTGCAATATTCGCGCCGCTTTGGCAGAATGCTATTGCGTAAAAATAAAATCATAAAATGAAAAAAACAGTTGGCATTATTGGGCTTGGTAACATGGGAAAAGCCATCGCTCTTGTTTCATCGGGATTAGCCGGAATATCTATTGCCGGATATGATAGTAATGTAAAAAGTCTGACCAGTCCCGGAAATAAAACTGGAGCAGGAAAAATAAAAATTACCGGATCCATTAATGAATTGGTAAGAAAAAGCGACATCATTATTATAGCCGTTAAGCCGCAGAATTTTGCTGCCCTGGCGGATCAGGTTAAAGCAAGCGCCAGTCCTGGCCAGCTAAAAAATAAACTTTTTATTTCGATTATGGCTGGGGTGACAGTAAAAAGAATTTCCAGATTACTTGGTTCCGGAAAAATCATCCGCACTATGCCCAATTTTGCCCTTAAAATCGGAAAGTCTGTAACAGCCTGGATTGCCGGAACCAAGGTCACCAGTCAGGAAAAAAGGATGGCCGCGAAAATTTTTTCCAGTTGGGGATTACAATTTGAAGTCAAAAAAGAAAAGCTGCTTAATGTTGTTACGGCTGCAAGCGGATCGGGGCCCGCCTACTTTTTCTATTTAACAGAGTGCATTGCCAGATCAGCGGGAAAAATGGGGATCAATCAGAACCTGGCCGAACAGCTGGCCCGCCAGACATTGATCGGGTCGGCAATGATCGCCATGGATAACCCCGCTGGCGTAGGTGAACTTCGTTCGTCCATTACCTCAAAAAAAGGAACCACTGAAGCCGCTATCAAGTCGCTCCAGAAAAACGGCTTTGGGCGGATTGTTAATAAAGCTCTTAAAAAGGCTGAAAAACGTGCCGAAGAGTTGGCGATGTAGCAGTAAGTGGCCACGCAGCACATCCAAGTAACAAAAACATCAGCTAAGAAAAATATGGATCAGCAAAAGACCAAAAGCTTTAAGGAAAAGGTATATGCCATCGTAAGAGGAATTCCCCGTGGACAGGTTCTAACCTATAAACAGGTGGCAACTCTGGCCGGTAATTCCAAGGCTTCCAGAGTAATTGGCAACTTGATGAATAAAAATTATGATCAAACTATTTTTTGCCACAGGGTGATTAGGTCTGACAGGGAAATCGGTGGCTACAACAGGGGAGCATTAAATAAGATAAAAATATTGAAAGAAGAGGGACACAAAATTATTGACGGCAAGCTTTATGAATAAAAAAATAGAACAAAAATATTTTAATCAAAGCAGCGTCAAAATAGCACCGGATTTACTGGGGAAATATCTGATCAGAAAAATTGGCAATAAAACCTATGAGTTGCCCATAACCGAAGTTGAAGCCTACGAAGGATTTGAAGATAAAGCCAGCCACGCCCATCGCGGACAAACAGAACGGAATAAAGTCATGTTTGGCCATCCCGGATACTGGTATGTTTATTTGTGTTACGGGATGCATTGGATGTTAAATATAGTTACAGGGCCCAATGGCCACCCGGCGGCTATCCTGATCCGCGGTGCCGGCGATATCAAAGGCCCGGCACGCCTTACCAAATTCCTTAAACTTACAAAATCTATGAATGGTAAGAAAGCCACTCCTAACAACGGCTTATGGATTGAAGACAGGGGAGACCGGTTTAAACCTTCCATGGTTCACAAAGGGCCCCGCGTCGGCGTTGATTATGCCGGGCCTGTCTGGTCCAAAAAACATTACCGCTTCTGGATCGATTTGGCTGTTGTAGTTACTTTGCTTCCGCTATTGTTGCTTACTTCCTGTGCCAAGAACAGTTCCTCATCAACGTCACTAACATTATCGCCAACCAACTTACCCTCTAACCAAGTCACTATGAAACTTTTAAGCCCCGCCTTTAGTAACGAAACCTTTATTCCTGCCAAATATACCTGCGACGGCCAGGATATAAATCCGGAACTGAACATTGCAGAAGTCCCTACAGAAACCAAAAGCCTTGTTTTAATTGTAGATGATCCCGACGCCCCCGTTGGCGACTGGGTACACTGGACTCTCTGGAATATCAATCCTTCCAGCTCCCAAATCGCCGAAAATTCGGTTCCCGCCGGCGCAGTGCAGGGGATGACCGATTCCGGAAAACCGGGTTGGGGCGGGCCTTGTCCGCCTTCCGGCACCCATCGTTATTTTTTTAAACTTTACGCTCTCGACCGGCAGTTAGATCTTTCCCCCCAAGCCCGCAAAAAGGATATTGAAAAAGCCATGGACGGCTTTGTCCTGGCCCAGGCTACGCTGATGGGCAAATATTCACGAAAGTAAGCCACTTGATCCACACAGCTCCCTGGTACCGGCCTACTCCGCATCCCCTTAAACCTTAAATGCTGAAGGGCAGATTTTATTAAGCACACATTCTATGCACTTTGGACCGCGCGCTTTGCAAACCTTTCGGCCATGGCTCACCAGCAAATTCGAAAATACCAGCCAGTCTTTTTTGGGAACAATCGTCATTAAATCCTTTTCGATTTTTTTAGGAGTTTTTTCTTTGGAAAGTCCCATTCTTTTAGCCAGTCTGCTTACATGCGTATCAACTACAACTCCCTCCATAATCCCGTAAACATTCCCCAAAACCACATTTGCGGTTTTTCTTGCCACACCCGGCAGCGTTAACATTTCCTCCATTGTCCGCGGCATTTTTTCATCAAACTTATCCCTCAGGATCTTGCAGGCCCCGCGAATATTTTTGGCTTTATTCCTGTAAAAACCGGTAGATCTGATATCCTGCTGCAGCTCTTCTTCCGGCACTTTTAAATAATCGCGGCACTTCCTGTATTTTTTAAAAAGCCTCGCCGTTACTTTATTAACGCGCTCATCCGTGCACTGTGCAGACAGAATCGTTGCTACCAGCATCTCCAGAGGAGTTTTAAAATGCAAAGCTGTTTTTGCGTCAGGATAAGCTTTTTTTAACAGTCGTATATAATCTCCGGTTATTTTTTTAAGATTGCCTTTCATCAAAACTAAAACTAAATTATCAACTGTTACTTCACCTCTGCCATTATAAAAGCAGACCATCATGAAAGAAAGGTTATTGAAATTCGTTTCCTGGATGAGCAACCTTAAAAACAGTCGGAAGGCCTTAATTTTTCTGATTGTACTTGATCTGTTTTTGGCAGTCGGTTCCAATTACGCGGACTGGCCGTGGCTGAACAGCGTAAAGTGGTATCTGCTGCCTGTAGCGCCTATTTGTTCCCTTTATACCGTCCTGATTTTTATCTGGTTTCTTCTTTATTTCTTTAAGAAAAATATCCCCGGCTGGTTTACCGCTTTTATCTTTATGGCTATCACCAGTTACGGGGTTATGTCCTATGTTTATTTCCCTCTCTATATGAGCTGGATTGGCGTCGATTTCAGAAATGTCGGCAACATGCTTTGGGTTACCGTCTACGCCATCCAGGCGCTGATTTTGCTTTCAGAAATAAAGCCCCTGCCAGTATACCAGTATTTGCTTATCTTTTCCTATTTTGCACTGAAAGATTATTCCGATCGTTTTCTTGGAAGTTTTTGGGATTTTTTGAGGGACGGATACCCCACTCACCTTCTGCTTATTTTTAGTGCATCCATGATTATTCTGCATCTGGCCGCCGGCGCAGCCATAGTATTAATCCCAAAATATCAGCCGCGCATAAGGGCTGCCCTGGCCAAAGTAAAAAATTAAATTTAGTTCTGGATTTCCTGGGTTTTTGACCAGTCCCCATACACGGCCTTATCTACACTGGCATTGGATTCAACCAGTTGCAGTAGTTCTTTATCATTGCCTGCCGAAAGATCAATTTGGCCTTCACGTTTAATTCTGCGGTCTTCTCCGGTTAAGCGAGTGGCGTATTTTTCCGGTAACGTACTCACCGGCAGCATTGAAATATTCATGTAATCCAGAGGATCAACATACTTGCCGTTCTTTAATACTTCAAAGTGGAGATGGGCTCCCGTTGTCATCAGTCCGGCACCTTTGCTCCCCGGGATGCCGCCACTTTTTGCCACAATTTCACCCTGCATCACCTTTTCGCCAGGCTGCACCAGAAATTCCGTAACGTGGCCATAGACAGTCATAAAGCCTCCTTCATGAGCCAGGATCAGGTAACTGTAACCATAGCCGTTATCCCGTACTTTATAGACAACGCCATCGGCAGGAGCTTTTATTTGTGTCCCCTGTGGAACTCGTATATCAATCGCGTTATGCGTGAATCCAAAAACTTTTACATAATTGGCATCATGGTAATAAGCGCTTATTCCCCGGCTTGGGCTCACCGGCCAGGCCGGATTGAAAGCATTTTCATTATCCTGTGTTTTTCTAATATAATCCGCCACCGACGTAATCTCTTTTCCCAGGATTGAAGCAAAATCATCAGGATTGAATTTGTCTCCAAGCGTACGGATTTTCTCTTCAATAAAAGCCAGATTCATTCTCAATGTTTTCAGATCGGCTTCCAGTTCGTCCTGTTGTTGTGCCGACTCTCCCAGCAGTTTTTGGTAAAGGATTTCCTGGCCTTTTGTCACAGCCACAATTCTCATCTTTGAATCATATTCGGTTTGCAGATTTATATTTTCTTCATCCAGCCTCTGTTTTAATTCTTCCAGTCCCGATTTCTGAATCTCAATTTGCCGCTGGCTCACGAGCTG
>JAGOLJ010000081.1 GCA_017994125.1 Candidatus Altimarinota bacterium | reverse complement strand
TCTTTCATAATTGCCTAAAGTGGCCATAAAGATAGCATAAATCCGCAAAAAGACAATGGACGAGAGGGGGTACTTAAAATTATGGCTTAAGAAGCAAGAACGCATATTATTTTGCTAGACAAAAATTTTATGCTATAATAAACAAACTATTTATAAACCCATTATGGACGAACAATCCTTCAATCTTCCTAATAACGTCCCAATCCAGGGAGAAAAATCAAATTTGCCTTTAATAACACCCCAAACAAATATACCCCCCATCCCATTATCAAGCACACCAACAGTAACCGTCAGTTTTTTTGATATTGTAAAAAAACCTTGGCTATCTTTAAAAAGAGAGCAGGTACTTTTATAGTATTGGCTTTATTAAATATTATCATCATCGTTGCCTTCTACGTATTAAGTACGGTTTTCATTTTAGGTCTTATTTTTAAGATAGGTTTTGTTGGTTTTGCCCTACTTGCTTTACCCGCTCTTCTTGCCGTATTTATAAGCTGGATTTTCTACGGCACCATTTCCAACCAGGCTGCCGCTACCCTTTATGGACTCACAACAAGACTGGGGGAATCATTTTCTTTGTCATTTAAAAATATCGGCAAGGCACTACTCCTTTCTTTTAGGATTTTTATTTTCACAGGAGCGTGGACTATCATTATAATCCCAGTCCTTACTACTATTGTTAATGCCTCTCTATCTTCCCTTGGAGGATTCTTTCTTGTCATTCTGAACTTTGGCATAGCTGGAGCCTCAATAGTGATAATTATCATATCCATTATTCGTTCCATTTATGCGACCATGGCTTTTCCAGTTTTAACCGCTCAACCCCAAACTTCTACCAAAGAAGCGCTTGCCCACAGCAAAAAAATTTCCAAAGGGAAGTGGTGGACAATTTGGCTCAACCTCACAGCATTCACTTTCCTTACAAGTATAATTCCAATTATACTTAATCTTATTTCCGCTATTTTCGGGAATGGCACATTTACATTAATTACATTAATTATCACCGGAATAATTAGCCTTATAGCATATCCATTAACAGCTTGTTTTTTTCAGGTTTTTCTTGGCGAACTAAGCAATGAGTCTATAAAATTTCGCATCGATCCTACGGTTATTGTCCTGACAATTTCTGTTATTGCTCTGCCCTTAATTATGCCCTTTGTAACCCCACAAAAAAATCTCAACAATTTACCAATTGAACAAAAACCGGTACAAACTGCCCAAACTGAAGAAAAAGAAGTTAAAACAAAACAAGACGTATCATCTCAATCATCTTCAACAGATAAAGTTGGTATTGATGATGATACAGCAACCCTGAGTTATCTAAAAACATGGAAAACCGCAATTGACAGCTATCTTAAAGAAAATAAAAGCGGATTCGTTCTCCAAACGGGATGTCTCGATGAAAGTTTCCAGCCTAATCAGATAAAAAATTACTTCACCGATAAACAATTCCCGACTTATAGCGGCAACGCGAAAGTCTCTGGATCATATCTTGGTAAAAATTTAAAAAACTGTAGCCACGCCTTTCAAAATTTCAATAATGGTAATTATGTTTTATATACATCATTAAAAGATTCATCCCAAAACAATATAGACAACATTTTCCAACATCTTTTAGAGGCCATGACTTTCACCCCAAAAACAGGGGGAAAAATGTATGCCGAGATTTATACTTCACCAGATACCAATTTGGCAGACCTAAAGTCTCAGGCTGTTAAAGACGACGCGGCCAGAATGGATCACTTAAACAAAGCGATAAATGCTTTTGAAGCCTACAAAAAAGATAATGGAGTTTATCCGGAAGGACTAAGTTGCATTTCTTCACGGAATATTAAAAATCTTGATAAATATTACCTGGACAACAATAGTTTTCACATAATTCCCGACAGTATTCCCGGATTATATATTGAGGGTACTTTTAAAGCGCCTGGCATTATCTATACCATTGGCGGGTGCCCGGAAGCATACCAGTATCTTGGAGATGATTCCTACGCCGTCTATGTAGCCATGCAGGATAAAACAAAAAATAATATAGACCATATCCTTCAAAGCCTGGATGAAGCTAAAAAATTCCAGCCCTCAAATGGCGGAACATATTTTGTTATCATCAGGCTTGCCAATACCCCCCTCCCTTTATTTTCCGCTCCAAATGGAACGCAAATAAAAGCGCCCAGGGTAAAAAGAAGTGTTTCTATTTTAACAAAGCCGATCAGTCAATTTTAAATAAAATCTTCAAAAAAATAAATAATATTTGTTACCTTTGCGTATTTACGGGTACACTTATTTCAGTTTATTAACTATTATTCTTTTTGCCATGAATAAAAAATCTTTATTACATTCAGGTATAGTAATTGCAGCCATAACCTTATTATCTTTGCCTCTCACGGGCTGCAATGAAAACTCTCCCCAGACGGTAGAGACCGGCTTTAGTCAAACACAAAATAGTAATTATCATCCCAAAGAAAACGGAACAGTCCAATCCACCTCTTCCCAAACAACTGAAAACGAGGCCGGAAAAGAAACCGGATCAGAAACAGGGACAACTCAATCTTTAACCACAGAACAAATGTCAAAACTCACTCCAGACCAGCAGTCACAGCTCACCCCTCCACAAAAGGGCGATAAAATAGCCATTCTTGATACCGATTTGGGGACCATCAAGTTCAAACTTTTTCCAGATCTTGCCCCTGAAATGGTCAAAAATTTCGAAACACTCGCTACCGAAGGAAAATATAACAACGTTCCCTTTCATCGCGTTATTGAAGATTTCATGATCCAGACCGGCGACTTCACCAGAAAAAACGGCCTGGGCGGCTACAGCTATAAAGGCCCCGGAACAGAACTGCCCGATGAAATCACATCAAAATTGCAGCACCTCTACGGCACCGTATCCATGGCTAACCATGGCCCAAACACCAACGGCAGTCAATTTTTTATTGTCACCAATAAAAATGGCACACCCCACCTGGATGGCGGCTACAGCATCTTCGGACAGGTTTATGAAGGCATGGATGTCGCTCTTAGAATAGCCTCTCTCCAGGCCCCTGGCACCGACGCCCCGTCACAACAGGTACTCATCAAATCAGCCAAAGTCGAAGCCTATAAATAGGCAAAAACAAATGGACGACTCAACAAAACCGTCAAATGCCGGCCCTTCCGGCCCCTCTCCTGCTCAGCAAAGCCTTCAGCAGGCCACTATTAAAATTTATGGCGATGTCCAGGGCGTGTTTTTTCGTGCCGATTCCCGGGAAAAAGCACGTGAATTAAATATAAAAGGCTGGATCAAGAACGAAGATGACGGCACCGTCAGCTGCATTGCCCAGGGGCCTCCGGAAAACCTACAGGCCTTTCTGGACTGGTGCCGCCGCGGCCCCCCGGACGCCCGCGTAGATAAACTGGATGCGAAAATAGAAAACATCGCTCAAACCACCTTCAGCGCCTTCACCATCCGATACTAAAAGCCCTGCCGCATTATTTACAAAAATACCCCAATGGAGGCACTTACCCTCAAGGTATTCACCATCAAAAAAGCCTGCAATCACGCAGGCTTTTTTAGTAAACGATCCATAAATCCATGCCCACTAAAGGCTTCTACAATTATTTAACCTCTTTCTTCGCGATCTCTACAAACTGCTTGAAAATTTCCGGATAGTTGGTAGCAAGCTCGGAAAGGATCTTGCGGTCAACAGCCACTTTTGCCTTTAATAAACCGCTGGTTAACTTGCTGTAATTGATGCCATCTGGGCGGCAGGCTGCGTTGATACGCATAATCCAGGTGCTGCGCATATCGCGCTTCTTCAGCTTGCGACCTACGTAGCTATTCTGTCCCTGCTTGTTCTTGGCATTCTTAGCCCACTTGACCAGATTTTTGCGATGGCCCTTGAATCCTTTGGTAACTTTTAAAAGTCTCTTGTGTCTTTTGTGTGAGGCGACTCCTCTTTTTACGCGTGTCATTTAAGTGATTGTTAAAGTTTAATTTAAAAATTAATTCCCGTAGGGCAATACTTTCTTAATATTCTTGGAGTTGGTCAAAGTTGTTGGCTTGCCTCCTTTAAACAGTTTTTTCTGCCTCTTGGATTTCTGTGCGAGCAGGTGTTTCTTGGCAGACTTTTGAAGAAGGACCTTGCCTGTTCCGGTCATCTTTACACGCTTCTTGGTGGCGCTGTGCGATTTAAGTTTCATAGTTTGGTAATAATAAATTTGATTTTTAAAATTTCATTATAGCTTTTCTTGGCCGTAATCAAAGACTTATCCGTTTTTTGGATTCAAAATCATGATCATTTGGCTGCCCTGCATTTTAGGGGCTTCTTCAATTTGTGCAATATCTTTTAAGTTTTCTGTAAATTGGCCCATTTTTTCTTTAGCCAGCTCAGCGTGCGCAGCCTCTCTCCCACGGAATACCAGAGTCACCTTAACACTGTTCCTGTTCTCTAAAAATTCACGTGCGCGGTTAATCTTTGTCTCCAGATCATGCTGGTCAATCCTGAAAGTAATACGGATACCCTTGATCTCACCCTGTTTCTGCATCCTTTTCTGTTTTTGTTCCTGCTTATTCAAACGATACAGGTATTTGCCGTAATCGAGTATCTTACACACCGGAGGATTGGCTTTTGGAGCTACCTCAACCAAATCAAGTCCCCTTTCTTCAGCTAAACGGATTGCTTCTTCAATAGACTTAAGCCCCATTTGCTCGTCATTTTCGTCAATTAACCTGACAGTTGGAATGCGAATCTGCCTATTGATGCGAAGTTGCTTACTGATATGTGTTTAAATAAAGAAATAAGATGCAAAACCACTTCATTCATTGCCGACAAATTGCCGACAAACGCAATTTTGCTCATGGATA
>JAGOLJ010000005.1 GCA_017994125.1 Candidatus Altimarinota bacterium | reverse complement strand
GAACTCAACAATATAACCGATGAGGTAATTGCGTTTATCGCTGCCGATGCGTACTAATACGCGGTCGCCGGGGACAGTGCCTTCCACAAAAACAGCCATTTTTTTGGCCGGTGCTGAAGGTGAGGCAGAAGCAGCCGCCAGATCCGGACGGATTTCGGCAAGATCAATCCGTCCAATTCCCGCCCCGCCAAAGGCAATTGAATCTATCAAAAGTTCAACCGTTTTTTGAGTGTCTATTTTCATGCGCACACTTAATATACCAGAGAAACTTAAGCGTCAAATGGGCATGATAAAAACTATGCCAGGGGAAGCTTCCCTAAAAGGCGACCTTTAAGATCCATAAAAGAAAGTTGGCCTTCTGCCTGTTCAAGGATTATCCCGTTAAATTCGTAAAAATGTTCTCCATTAAATTTACGGTCCTTCAAAAAAATTAACTGCCGGCCCTTTCTGTCGATAAGCTGCCAAGTATTATCATTTTTTACAACCGCGTACCCGTCTTTATTAAAATCCGATGCTTCCTGAAAATCTGTTCCGAATAAACGGTTTCCCTGTTTATCGATATAAAATTGACGTGATTCACTTTCGAAGATCCTTGCGATCCCATTAATGAAAGGCCCCGGAGCTTCAAGGAATCTTTTACCTTTAAGTCCTTCCGGCTCTTTTCCAGAACTATTTATGTAATACCACCTTCCTCTTTGTTTAACGGCAGCCAGCCCATCGCTAAATGGCGCGGCACCCTGGAAGTACCGCTCTGCGGGAAGGATTTTTTTCCCGAGCTCATTTATGAAATAGTAAATTTCTCCATTTAAAAATACGTCATCCCACTTATGACAGGGCAATAATCCTTCGGAAAAATTAAGGTCGGGATCAGCAGGTCTGATTACTTCATTTGAAATGATCTCCCCGTTTTTGTTGTAAACATAAAAACCGCCTTCTTCTATATTGTAAGGGATGCCAGGGTTTAACAAAATAGTCCCGTTTCCACAGATTCTAAAAGGATTGGAGAGGAGAGTACCATCCCAGTTACTTGGGATGCCTTTATATCTGAAATCCGGGAAGTGGTTAGCCTTTTTAGGATCCCTTGGTTCAAGGTAGTATACTCTTTCATGATTTGATGGAGTGGTTCCGCCACGCTGGATACAGATGTAATTTTCACCATATTGTACTTTTTTATCGGCCCATTCAGGCAACTGTAACCGGCCATCCCTGGATAACAGGTTATATAAAAACTTACCGTCTGGCCGTGCTTTGTAAACAGGAGCCAGGTCGTGTTTAAATTCTTCTATAATATCGAACTTTTGTTCTGTAACCAGAGAACCCTCACGGTTTATCAACATGTCGTATAATCGGCCCTGTTTTTCCGGGTCGGCAAAATGGGCCACAGCTACTCCATTTTCAAATTGGCCGACATAAACTGCTCCAATTTTTTTAGCCACTTCAAAACGAAAATCCAATTCAAACTTTTTTTCGAGGTGATCTGATTCAATTGTTTTGTGCAGATTTTCGACCGCGGACTTTAATTCACCTTTTATTTTCTGGCAGTTGCCGAAATCACCATAAGCGGGATTGGAGGGATTTGTTGCAGCGGTTAAATCTTGCCGTAAAGCCTGCTGTTTGGTCTTAAGCTCTTCTAACCGGGATTGCCAGATTTTACAGTGGTTAATCATTTGAAGAAAGAATTTGGGCGATGGATTCGAGCATGATGGGTTCTACGTCGTTTTCAATGACGCCCCGCAGGAAATCTTCAAAACAACCGACAATTTCTTCGGGACTGTTGGCTGTAATAACTTTCTTTTTAACTTTACCGGTAACCGGGTCTGTTTCGTCCTGGCCATGGCGCTGTTCCAGTGCCGGTTTGGCATTGGCGCCAAGGGCAAGGCCACCAACATGCACTCCCATTTTGCATAGCTCACTGATGGCCGGTTGAGAAATCTCGGTTTCACCGATTGCCCCATCAGAAACCTGAAGAATAACATCGGTAAGAAGGTTTTTGCGGATGGATTCAAGAAGTTCGGGATGGGATTTGTACTCTGCCACCAGGTCTGTCCATGATTTTGAGTCCAGGGTTTTGCCTTCATTGGCATCAATCTTCTGAAAAGAAATAATCGTAGCAATGGCTTCCTGATCAGTGTCTATTTTGGGAAGTTCTTTTACCAAACGGGGATCCATTTTAAGAAATTCCAGGTCAGTTATTTCAAATGGTTTAATTTCACGCGATTCCGGGCCGGTTAACCCCGAAGTGGCACCAAAAAGGCTGATTCTAAGGTCACAGACCAAGTCAAGATCGGGAGTGTAGCTGTCGCCAAGAAGAGCCTGAAGTTCAGTGCGGAAGAGGGCGCGCAATGAGCGAAGAGATGAGTTAACTACCATGACGGCCATGCGGATCTTTTCAATAAGGTCGGCCATACTTCCGGAGTTATCTATCATCAGATGGATACGGATCATTTTGGGGCGCATCTGCGTTCTTATTTCTTCTTCCCATTGTTCGCGCAAACGCATGTTATCAATATTTTCACCCTGTTCAATTTGGGGAAATTTCTGCTGAACCCTTTTAGGGACCATCTTGCCCCTGGCATGGTATTTTGTTTTTACCAGTGAAATTTCCTGGACAACGTTTTTTATGTATTCCAGCCAGATGGCGGCCATCCTGTTAACAATGGGATAAATCTGTTTTTCAAGATTTACGAAATCGCGGATGAGCTTTCGACGTTTTTCAATTTCCTCGGGGGACACCGGGTTTTGAGGCTGTTCTCCGGTTTCTTTTTGGGCAAGTTTTTTCTGGACCATATCCAGGAGTTTCTGTTCCCGCGCGTGCCCGGATTTTTTTTGCTGATATTCTGGTTCCTGCCCTATTTTATCGAAGGCTTCCGCCCGGGCGTTTTCTTCATCTTTTTCAATTTCATTTTCCAGTGCATCAATTAAATTGCCGAAGATTTTCTTGAGTTCATCCATTCCTTTGTCCTGTTGGCTAGGCCGGCCTTGCTGTTCCTGTTGGCCCTGCTGCCCCCGATCTTCAGGTTGTCCCGGTTGCTCCTGTTGTTCCTGTTGCTTCTGCTCTTCAGGTTTTTCTTCCTTGATGTCGGGATTGCGGTATTTAATTTTTTGCTCTTTGCCCTGCCCCGGTTTTTTTGTGGCTTTTTTGGAAAGTATAATCAGATTGTTTACAGGGTCACTAATATTTTCTTCTTCTCCTGAAAATTCATGAGTGCCGATGGCCATATGAATTTGAGGATTTTCCGTTTCCGAATAATAGGCAACGTCGACGTCGGTGACATTGCCGTCACTATCATTATAAACATTGATAATCTGGCCTTTACGGCCGTAATTGGGGCTGAGCCGGTTATCATTGATAATTTCCACACCCTTACGCCAGGGAGCGTTAAGATCTTCTTCCTGGTCTTCGCTTGATTGGTTTTCTTTATTTTGATCACTATCTTCTTCGCCTTCTTCTCCTTCACCGTCCCCTTCACCTGGCATCCTGGGAGGTGGGAGATTGATATCAAAACTATCATCAAGGATGCATAGCATGGTAAAGATTGGCTCGATAGCGCGTATGATAATATCGGTGCGTTCGGTGGAGTTAAAAATAAATGGCAGTGTAAAACGTCCAAAAGAGCGGGACTGAAGTTCTTTAAACTTATTGAAAAGCTGGATAAGAGTCATCTTTTTGGCATCTTTAATGCCTGTTTTTTCCAGCTCGCGCAGGTAGCCAAGCCAGGCCTGATCCGCAAGGTTAGGCTCACCACGGAAAGCCGGATTAAAAACATTCACAAAGACTTCCTGATGGCTTTCAACAATTTTACCTTTATTTTCCCTGTATTTGGGAACTTTGTAAGCTGTCCCCATAAAATCCAGATAACGTTTTAGTTTGGCCGGATCATTTTTGTGTTTTTCAATAATTGAGGTAAAAAGACGCCGATACAATTTTCCTATGGGTTCCTTAAAAACAGCCGCTACCGGCGTATCAACTTTCATATTTCCTTCTGGAAAAGATTCCTGGTCGCTTACTTCATCCGCCTTGAAAACTTCCATCTGAGATTTGATGAAGGCTATCAGGAACTGTAAAGTCAGCCCAGTTAAAGGTTCCCCGTTGTGGTAATACGCTCTTAAATCAAAACCCCGCTGATAATCCTGATCCGTGACAAGATCAAAATCACCATTGCCATCTTTGGCTTTGACCATTTCTTTTTTCCTATTTTCATCTTCCTTGATAACGTATCTGCCTTTTCCCGGTTCAGACTTTTTATAAATGGAAAAAATTTTTTTAACATACAAATCCCTTACTTCACGCCTTTTGGTCGCATCCATATAATGAACGGTATTAAGCACCATGCGGTTGACGATGCTGTCTTCAAGAATATTGTAAAATTGGCCATAAGTGCCGGCGAGTGAAACGTACTCTCCGGGCTTGTCGTTTGATTCAATTTTTTTGCCGGCAATCGTTTTGAAATGCTGAAGCAGATCGATCTTTCCGGCACGGTTTAACTCTCTGGTTGTTTTAAGGTGGGCCATTTCATGTAAAAAGAAGAACATGATCTGGTCAACGGTAAAAGCTCCTTCGGCAAGGTTTTCGGCCAGGGCTTCTTTTGCTTCTTTAAATGCCGCAACACCAAGGCAGATTTCGTTTTTTTTGGGTGTGTAATAAAACCAGTCACCGTAAACGATTTTAAAAGGACTGTCGCGATCTTCCAGAAAAAACTTTACTGTCGACATGTTCCGGTTGACCCACTTTTCCATTTCTTCTTTGTAGGGGATGAGTTCCGGGGCTAACTCTTTTCTTTTGGCTTTCTTGGGTTTTGGCGGAGATGACTGACCTTCGCCAGCGCCTGCACCTGCGCTCTCGCCAGCGCTTTCGCCGGGGACGCCCGCGCCGCTTGTGCCACTTTCGCCAGAGCCTTCCGCACGCAAAATACTGGCGGCATGTTGTGACATTTTAGCCTGGATTGTTCCAAGCCGGGCTGATGGTTCAGGCGGGGCGGACGGGGCATTTTGTTCCCGCTGCCCATGTTTATCCAGTCCGGCATTTTCGTCAGGTTTTCCGGAGGAAGATGAGGGCATCTTTATTTAGACTGATTGGGTTGCTGATTAATGGGGCCGCACTCTTCCGTGATCTGTTCTTCCAGGTCGGCAATTTCGCCATCCAGCCAGGTTAAAAATTTTTCATATTTTTCTTTGGCAGCTTCAAATCTGGCCTGTTTTGTGGCTTCACTGACTTTAGCTGAAGTTGCTACAGCGCCATGGGTAAGCTGTTCCCTGGTTTTCTTGCGCAGGGTATCGATGCGGGCGGTTACACCCGTTTTCTTCTCCGGATGTTTACCGCGCTTTTCCGCGGAGCCTTCGCCCTCGCCCGGGGTGGTTATAATCCGTTTTTTTGTTGTATCTTCTGCCATATTTTTAGTGGGTTAATTATTAAAAATTTATTTAAGTTTAGTGTTAATGTCCCTGACCAGCTGGCTGGTCATTGAAATTTTGTCTACGCCGGGGGCGGCGCTGATCTTATCCGCTTCTTCCTGAGAGATAATATTTAATTCGGCAAGCTTCTGGAGAATAAAATCACAATAACCGGAAATGGCCTGAACCAGGGCTTCATAATCAAGGCTATTAAGATATGTTTCATCAGTCAGGCGGAACCCTTTCTGCTGATTTTCAAATTCAATAATGGCCGGTTCGATCTCTTTTTCGATGACTTCTGAGGCTTCATCTTCAGATATTTCATCCAGTTTATGTTTATATTTGAAAAGCTTATAAATCATTCCCGAGGTAATGACTGAAATTTCATCGAGCGCATCCATTAATTTCTGGGCTTTTTCAATTTCGGGGCGGTCGGCTTCTTCTTCGCGTGATTTGGTTGCCGCAATTTTCTGGTAGTCTTCCAGGCGGCGAGGCGGCAGGAAACCAAACATCAACTGGGTGCTTTCTAGAGGGGAATAATAGCGCATTACGTAGCCAGAATCCCCACCATCGGAGCGGAGCATGGAAACATAGTCGCCGTTGATTTCAACGCGTTCATATTTATCGACTGATTTGGTTGGATCAAAGGTGTTTGTTTTCTTAACCAGGGTTTCAAGATCAGGGCAGTCAGCCAGGTTGATCCATCCCCTGTCCGGATCAAAAAAGCCGGCATTGCGGAACATCTGATAGACAATAGCCATTTCTTCGGGGAACATGTCGAGTTCGCTGACAAAGCGGAAAATATAATATTCCAGATCCATGGCGCCGCCGTCTTCAAGGTAGGAGCTTACAATCTTATCCAGAAGGGTACGCATGGTGAGGTTGGTTTTCAGCAATTTGCGGCGGATGGCAACGGCGCTGTCATCACCAACCAGGCGAACCAGGTCGGGACTCTGGAAACTGGTGCTGCTTTCAATGTTGCCTTCAAAAATGTTCATTAAAATACGGGCAGCCACGCTTAAGCGATAGAGATCCTTTACAAATGAATCGGGGTCATCTTTTTTGGTGAGAACCCATGCTCCCAGACGACGGTTAAGCACTTTGGAGAAAAGCACCTGGAAGATCTGATCGTTTTTAGCCTGTTTTTTTATATCGGCCAATTTGCCGATTTCAGGGACTGTCTGATCCTGGTCGGTTTCATCGACCAGGCTTTCTGAAATGCGGTTTAGTTCCAGCCGTTTGGTTTTTTCGGCCAAACTGGAAAGTTCGGTAGTGCTTTGGGGGAGATATTGGACTTTAATCGGAGCAATGCGGTTAAAGGTAGCCGGATCAAGATCGTTGTAGCGGCCGCCCTTGTAGCGGTGTCCGGTGTTTCCCGTCCAGATAACACAGAAGCCCTGTTTTACCTCGATCATTTTTTCAGCGGTGCGAACGTAAATTTTGTCGCCGACTTTTTTGGTCATAAGGTCATTGAAGGCAATCAGCACTTCCGGGGAAATAGCGTTGGCCTCATCAATGATGAGCGGGCGGCCTTCCTGCATGGCCAGGTACATGGCGCCAAGTATATAGCGGCCCTGGACGGGGTTGGCGAAAGCGTCATTTACCATTTGTTCAATTTCTTTTTTTTCTTCCGCGGTCAGTTCCGCTTGGCCGGTTTTCTGTCTGCGGTTTTCGGTTATTTTGGCAACGATATCCTGTTTTTCCCCGACAATTGTTGAAAAAATTTCGGTCATGTCGTCATCATTTTTCAGCTTGGCTTTGGTTCCAAAGTTGCGAAGCATATCATTAAAGAAAGCTACGGGGTCGCGCCTTTCAATTTTAAATTCTTCGGTAAAACGATCCGGTTCAAGGAATTTGCTTCCTGAAACGATGATTGGTTCCGTGTGGAAAACTGTCCTGGAAATATGCGTTGCCAGTGCCGTTTTACCGGTTCCGGTATCTCCGTGGAAATAGACGATGATGGGAGGATTTTTGGTAAGATTGGGAAGAGCTTTTTCGATGATGCTTTTTACATAATCGGTTTCAACGATTTTGCCCCTGTTCATCAACTGATGGAGTTTATGCAGTTCCTTACTGTAGTTTATGTAAGCCGTAAGGAAATCTTTATTCACCAGGTTGCCGTGTTCATCATAAATAGAACGAACGTCCGGCTTATACTGGCGGGCTTTGCCATATTTTTTTTCATAAACCCTGGCCAACCTTTCGTTAATGCGAGTGACTGTTCCCGGCTGCAATTTATGCTGGATTTCAAGCGTATCAGCCTTTTGGACAGAGGTAACATTTTTTGTTTCCTTTGCACCGACCACAGTTGAGCTTATTTTCTTAAGATTTTTGATTGTTTCCCGGAGCTGTTTATGAAAAGTTTTTCTGTAAATTTGAACTTTTTCCCTGCCACCACCTTCAAGGAGTGACTTTTCCATTTCCCGGAGCTGCCTGATTCTTTCCATTAAAATCTCAAAATAACAGATCATGGCATCTGTCCTTTGGGCAGCCATATTTTCAATTTGTTTGTCTGATATTTTTTCTTTGCTTTTCTGCTGCTTTTCTTCAAAATGTTTACGCAAGTTATGTCCAAGGCTCTCCAGAAGCAGACCGCTCAGGGTATCCTGTGTAGCTTCGTCGCCTTCTTCTTTAAGATTAAGAAAATCTTCCATCAAGATTTGAGATGGTGCATCCTGACTGTGAGCTAATATTTTAAAACGGGTGTGGGTTTTTTGCGCGGCCGCCTCATCAAGTTCCCGGTCAGCGATCTGCTTTTCCAGTCTTGCAAAAGTAAGCGCGCGGATGGCATTTTTGAGATCCAGTGAATGTTTTCCGGTGAGAGGGGTTGATGCAATAAGATTGTGATCGGATGTTCTTATAACCGCTCCTTTGCCAATGGGCTGCCTTTTTGGGCTGCTTTGTTTTGCTTTTTCTTCTCCGGCAGCTTCAAGATCTTTTTCGTAAATATCGCCATACCGGTAGGTATTAGGGTCATTGAAAAAGCTGGTGACTGTTTCTTCGGGAAGGCCTATATCCACATATTTCCTGATTTCGGTCTGTACGGCCGGCGTGTTTAAAAGACCTCCATCTTTATTAATTGATTCGATGGAATTGCCAATCATGTTTTCAAGATCTTTTTGGCCGTCAATCAGCTCCTGCATTTTTTCTTTTGGAACAGGACAATTTTCCGTGGCAAAGAGTTCGGAGTTGATCAGGTCCGGATAAGTGAAGTTTTCTGATACCAAATCGAAAAGTCCTGTCATTTCTTCACGCAGGTATTGTAAAGCATACCCATCATCTTCCAGATCTACGGCTTCGCGGATGGTCCGGGCATCAACGGAGGGATTGCTACGAAGCCCATGTTCGCTGACCTGGGTAGTCCGAAGGATTGGAGTTTTGATTTTATCTGATTCAGACATGATTGGTTTTAGTTATTTTTTATTATTAATTATCTTTTTATTATAGCAGAAAAAGGTCTGTTTGGAAATGCCGAAAAGGTTAGCAGAAACAACAAATCGCAGGTACGGAAGTTCCCCTGTTAAAGGGTTGTGCTATGCTTTTTTCAACTGAAATTATTTTTTAATATGATGATATGAATCCAGTGAAAGAAGTTTTGGCGGGAAGTATTATGTTGGCAACCACTATTAATGGCTGTGCTATGCGCAATAACCCGTCGATTGAATATAATGAAGGGGTATTGACTGTAGCCGCAGACCCGGTACCCAAAACTGCCGGGGTGAGAAAAGTTACTAGGGAACAGGTAATCGCGCAGCTTGGAGCTAACTTTGAAGGCGGACAAAAAGATGGTAGTTACGTTATTTGCGCTGACATGAGCCAGGTTTATGCCTGTCCTGACGGATCATGCATGGAAGAGGCTGACAAAGCGCGGCTGGCCGGCAGATTTGAACTGCTTTTATTGGATCAGGCGGCATCGCTTTTATTTGCGGGAAATTGTAGTCCGAACGAAAAAAGCGGGTGGTCTGCCAAAAACAGGGGGATGGATGAAAATAGTGTAAAAGGCCTGAGCACCTATAAAAAACGAGCCGAGGGTGATTATGTTTGCCTATGGACAACCCGCCCAGAAGAGATCAGGTGCAAATAATTGCTTTTGGGTTTAACGATAGTTGTTTTAACGGTAATTGGTGAATTCCAAAGGCATTTTAAATTCAGCGGCGCGGAGTTTGGCCATAACAGCCTGGAGGTCGTCTTTGCTTTTGCTGGAGCAGCGGACAGTTTCACCCTGGATACTGCCTTTGACTTTGGGGAAATTGTCCTTGATGATTTTGGTAATTTGTTTGCAGGTTTCGGCGTCGAGTACTTTTACCAATTTGGCGGTCTGTTTGATGGCGCCGCCGGCTGCCGGTTCATGGTCCTTGAATTCAAGTATTTTGGGCGACAGTTTTCGATTGATGACTTTCTGAATAAGCATGTCTCTTAGGGCTTGCAGTTTCATGGTATCCGGAACAAGCAGGTTGATTTCCGTGTCGGTGAGGTTGATTTCGGCATTGCTTCCTTTGAAATCATAGCGGGTCTGGATCTCACGTTTGACCTGGTCTACAGCGTTTTTTAGTTCCATCATGTCAAACTGGCAGACGATGTCGAAAGAAAAATCCTGGGCCATGGGGAGAGAATTAAAAGGTATAAACCTGTGAGCGGGCAAGGTGTGAAAATTTTTTTGGGCCCCAGTTTACCCTTAAAAAATTTTCATACCTCACCCGCCATCCAGATTATATCATATATGATTTTTTTCACGGGGAGTTTTTGGCTTTTATTTTAAAGCCATCTCGGGGAAAATAAGTTCATGAAAATTTTTGTGATACAGGTAGGAAAAACTAAAACTGCATTTCTGCAGGAGGCTGAGCAGGAATATATGAAAAGACTGCGTCCCTATGCCGACTTTGAAGTGATAACGGTAAAGGATTGGGGCTCTCTGGAGAGGGCTGTGGCGGTGAAGAAGGAGGGTGATGAAATTGCAGAGGCTCTGGAGCGTCCTCAGATGAAAGGATGTTTTCGCGTGTGTTTGGATGAACGGGGTAAACTGATGGATTCGAGGACATTTGCCGATGTGCTAAAGGATGTGCGTGATTTTAAGGGCGGGAAGGTCTGTTTTGTGATTGGGGGGAGTTATGGTTTGAGTGAAAACGTGCAGGCGAAGGCCGATTTAAGGCTTGCTTTTGGCAAATTCACTTTTACCCACGAAATGATCCGGACGATGCTGCTTGAGCAGACATACAGGGCATTTACGATTATTACAGGTAAGGAGTACCATTATTAATCGGATGTTAATCAATTATTAATCGGCCGGGCTTTTATCTATTTTAGAAAACTTAAGAAAATACTTGCTTTTTGTGTGAATATATGTTTTAATTCACTCCTTTAAATATCTGCTAATAAGTTTTAAATATGTCAAAACACACTTATAAAGGCTTATTGATAACATTAATGTTGGTTTACACTGTGGCCGGAGTAGCTCCGGTTTCAGCGCTTAGCATTGGGGGCTCTTCCGTCAGCTCACTGAGTTCAGGAGCAGCTGCTTCGGGATGGGTTCCACCTTCGACGCCGAGTACATCATCTACCGGGACGGCGAGATCCGCGGGCTCGTTTACGGTGAGCAAAAAGCTGGTTAAAGCCACCAGCAGTCTGATTTACCGAAAGGTTATAGCTCCTTCCAATATCTGGCAGGTGTCTAATCCTGGCAGCTCATGGTCGGTTTCAGGCAGTGGAACTAATTCCGGATCTACCGGCGCCCAAAGCTCAGGATCTAATTGGAAAGCTCCTTCAAGTTCTTCCAGCGGTAGCAAACTGGTTACTACTCCCGGCACATCCTGGCAGAAAATAAATCCCGCCAGTTCGTGGTCGGTTTCGGGTAGTGGATCTAATTCCGGGTCCACCTCTGCTGGAAATGGCAGCGGCTCTACGGGTTCCGGCTCAACAGGAAGCAAGGGGTCTGTAGTTTATCCCTCAAACTCATATCAGAAAGACAACAAATATGTAGGATGGTCAGTAAGCGGAAGCAGCACCGGAAGCGGAGTCACTGGTTCCGGAAGCGGCAGTTCTTCAAGTGGATATAACGGCGGGCAAAGTTCGGGATCAAACTGGAAAGCCCCTTCAACTCCATCCAGCGGGGCAAGCTATATAAAGTACCCGCAGGATTCATGGCAGAATAATTATTCCGGTTCAAGCTGGTCTACAGGAAGTTCTTCCAGTGGATCAGGCAGTTCGGGCAGCAGTTCTTCAAGTGGATCTTCAAGCGGAAATGTGGTTTATCCAAGCGACAGCTGGCAAAAAGAATACCAGGGTTCGACCTGGAATGCCGATGATTACGATGCTCCAAATTCAAACCAGAATCCTGGTGAAAGCTATTGCGAGGGCAGATATTATCCAAAAGATATTGATGGCCATTGGGCGGAAATTTATATCCGCAGACTTTATGACCTCTGTGTTCTGGAAGGCTATAATGATGGTTCATTTAAGCCGGAGCAGTATGTTACACGCGCAGAGTTAACAAAAATGGCTTTGTATGCCCATAACATAGCCCCCGATCAGGGTTGTTATGATAACGACTGCGGTACCCCATTTACGGACCTGGACTCATGGCAGGGGCCATGGATCAGGCCGGCGTGGTTGAAAGGTATTGTGAAGGGTTACAATAATAACCTGTTTAGACCAAATCGAAATATTACCCGTGCTGAAGCGGTAAAAGTAGTGCTCGCGACCTTTGGTTATGAACCTCTTTCCGTTAGCGATTCTTTCTTTAATGACGTGAGTGGATGGTCTACCGGCTGGATTGAAAAGGCCCACCAGATGGGTGTTGTACAGGGTATCGGCAACGGAAATTTTGATCCTAACAGAGCTGTAACCAGAGCTGAAGCCGCCAAGATTATTGTTAAAACACTGGAATACTGGGATACGCATATTAATTAGGAATGGTTTGCGGCTATAAGCCGGCAGCGGTTTGCAGAAGAAACCCATACATGATAGTTTGGCTCCTGAATAAGTCTTTATAAGATTATATGGATAAATTCAGGGGCCATTTTTTATTAAGTTTTGCAATAACGGGAATGGTGGCGGTTGCCATTTTGCCGGGCTGCCAGTCTGCCGCCTTTGGCGCTGATGTTTTTAATTTTAATAGAACACAGGGGAGCGGTTTTTCACAAATAGTGAAGATGCCGGATGCGGTGACATCTTTTTCACAACAGGCGGTTTTACATGTAAGTAGATATGGCGTAATTTCAAGCGCGCGCGATCTGGATGTTTTGATGGGAAAAATTCCGGACCGTGAAAATTACGATGCGGTTGTGTTGATGGCGGCGACTGATCATAAGGGTCAACCAGCCGCGACAGCGGAGGCCGAAGCGGCAGTGGAACCGGAGTCTGAAAGCTTTAAACAGAATATTTTTACTTACGGGGATGCGGGCGTTTTAGCAGACAAAAAAATAAATTTTGATGTCGGGCTGGCAAAGAAAATGATGGATAACAATTTTTTGACCGACCTTGGGAGTATAAAAAAGGGAAGTTATTGGAGCAGTGATCTTTTATCTTCAGTAAGTGAAAAATTTCCGCACGCCAGGATTCTGCCCCTTTCCATTAACCGTAATTTAACCAGCGAAAAAGCGCGGGTATTCAGCTATGTACTTAAATCGAATCTGCCGGCCAGAAGCCTGGTTATAGCTCTGGCAGATTTTGAAAAACCCACTTCAGATTTTGTGGTGGATTTTGAAAACGGCTTTATTAAAGATGTGTTGGCTTCGCTGGATCGCGATAAAATGGATGAACTGCCAGGAAAGGATACTGCAGTTTTATTGGTGCTGGCGGATTATCTGCAATCGATTGGAGCGGTTAAGATTGAGGAGATGGAAATGCCGAACTGGCAGGCTGTTTATGGCAAAGGAGAGCGAAAAGACCCCGGACGTGTTTATATGGTAGCTTTCGGGGACATTATGCTGGGACGCCAGGTAAGAACGCGCATGAACGCGAACGGGATGAATTATCCTTTTGAGAATATGGATCAAAATTATTTAAAGGTGAATGATTTGCTGATAGCAAATCTGGAGGGGCCGGTGGCCAAAAATGCGATTAAGACGAGCAAATCGATTGCTTTTAGATTTATGCCTGATGTGGTTCCGCTTTTAAAAAAACATTATTTTGACATAGTGAGTCTGGCTAATAATCATGCTTACGATATGGGATTTCAGGGATATAAAGATTCGAAAGAATTGCTTAATGCAGGCGGCATGTTGCCTTTTGGTGACGCGCGCGGGTTGAATGATGACAGTGTTGCCAAGGTGATGGTGCGCGGGAAAAAGATCGCTTTTATTGGGCTGGAAGAAGTTGTTTATAAAATTGATGACGATGCCGCCGTGAAGAAAATTAAAGAGCTGGTGAAAGAGGGATATCTGGTAATTCCATTTGTACATATGGGGACGGAATATGTGCATAAGCCTATAAGCAGGCAAAAAGAGCTATATCATAAGTTGATTGATGCCGGGGCCGCAATGGTGATCGGGCATCATCCCCACGTAGTTGAAGGTTATGAAAAATATAACGGAAAGCTGATTTTTTATTCACTGGGGAATGCCGTTTTTGACCAGGACTGGTCTTATGATACGCAGGAAGGATTAAGTATTGCCCTGATGATTGAAGGTGGGGCGGTTGGAAATGAAAACCCCAGAGTAAATGTCTGGCTGATGCCAATTAGAATTGATAAAAGCAGCATGCGGCTGATGAATGCTGACGAACGAAAAACTTTTTTTGATAAATACGCTGAATGGAGTGATGTTTCCGGACAGGAAAAAGAAAGTGTGCTATCGGGGATGATTAGAATGTGAGGTTGATAATTTACACATCCGCTTTTACATAGTATTATTTATAAGCAGATAAATTTTTTTTACCAAATGAACGCTCTTAATATTACGATTGAGGATCTGTCACCTCCCATTACCGGTAAAACTGTTAAGATAGCCAAATTTAACGGTTATCTTGATTCAAGTAACGTTGAAGACAGTAAAAAAATGTTTGATGAGGTGATTAAAGCCAATCCAACGAATCTTTTCTTGGTTTTTGATTTTGAAGATTTGGCCTATCTGAACAGCCGAGCCATTGGGTGCCTGGTTGAATGTTATCAGGAAATTGAAAAAGGTGGTGGAAGGATAATGATCGCAAAGCCTGTGGATAATGTGCGCGATGTGATTACAGTTGTGGGTATAGACAATTACATTACTTTATACCCTACAGTGGAGGCTGCAATTGAGGCATTGCGCTAAAAGATAATTTTGAAGTCTATTTTTGTTTTTTGAACCCCTCCTCTTGACATGTAATTTTTTATGGGGTAATATTTACTGATACGATGAATTTTTGCCCATTGAAAATAAGATGTTTTAGGAAGAACCGGTCGCCCAAAAGTGTAAAGCTGGACTTCCAGTCCTTCCTAAAACTTTCCTCTCCACTTAAATGTGGATAGGTTACACAGGAAACCTGATGTTTAAGAAAGCTTTAAAACTTTCCCGCTTTTAATTATTTCGCAAGAAACAATTAAAGGACGTCATCAGGGATTATCCCTTTTATAAGTTATTCTCGGGAAGCCTCGAAGGAAAATTTATAAAAGAATTAAACTTGAACAAATTATTATTGTCAGGTTGTTAACGATCTTTATTACCAAAAGGTTTTAAAGAAGAAAACAATCCGTAACAGAGCAAGATTATTGGCAACAATAACCAAGCAAAAGTTATCAAATTTAAATACTTAAATAGAAAGTCTATTTAAGGTTTAAATACTGAACAATAAAAATTTATCACCGGCCGCTATTTATAGTCACCAGGTGGAGAAGTCTAATTATAATTATTATTACTAATAATTATGAATAATCTTAAAAAATCCAATGTAACTCTATATAGAAAGGTTTTAGTTAGGTGCTAAAAAAAACCATCCCAATAATATTAGGATGGTTTTTTTTTAAATATATTCCGAGCGGCCCTGAAGGGCTTTGGAAAGTGTTAGTTCATCGGCGTAATCCAGGTCTCCACCTACGGGCAGACCGCGGGCGATGCGGGTGACTTTGACGTTTGGGAAGCCCTTAAGGAGTCGCATGATGTACATGGCAGTGGTTTCGCCTTCCAGTCCGGGATTGGTAGCCAGGATGATTTCGAGAGGAGAAGGTTCGTCAGCGTCTGTTTTTGCGTGCACGCGTTCGATAAGCGCGGCGATTTTAAGCTGTTCCGGACCTATGCCATCAACGGGAGAAAGCGCTCCATGAAGCACATGGTAAGTCCCTTTGTATTCCATGGTTCTTTCCAGAGCCACAACGTCGAGGATTTCTTCGACTACGCAGATCTGGTGGCTGTTGCGGTTAATGTCTGCACAAATTTTGCAGGTTTTTCCTTCGGCAATATTCCAGCAGGTTTGGCAGAAATCCAGGCCGCGGCGAAGGTTGGCGATGGTGTCGGCCAGGCTGCCGATACGCCCCTGAGGAGCATGCAAAAGGTGCATGGTTAAGCGTTGTGCGGATTTGGGTCCAATGCCGGGAAGTCGGGAGAATTCTTCAATTAGTGACTGGATGGATTTGGGTAGGAATGAGGACATGGCTTATTTTAAAACCTGACGCAAAGGCTGCTGGTAGATTTCATTATAGTTAAAGATTGCCCTTAATGGAATCTTGAACCTTTTAGAGTTTGGTGTCCTATCGTCTTTTTCCGGATTTCGTACTATGACGACTTCGGGATAACGTTCATTGAAAATGCAACCTACAACCATCCAGATCTTCTCGGCTGGCTTGGCGCGGCTGGAGAGATCAGGATCCCCGTTTTCAGCGACGGGAATACAAACAAGGCGGCTATCCAAGAGGATTCGCAGGCCTTGAATAAAAAAAGGGGATTCAGTTGCCAACATACCAAACATTTCATTAAATTCGTACATATCTTCTTTATATTCCATAAGCCTGATGATGCTGCTTCTGGCGATATGGTGAAGATCGCCAAATGCTTCCGTAATAGACCTTTGTCTTGGAGTCGGAAGGTAATCTTCGGGAGGGGGAGGTGGCAGACTTCTCTGGGTTGGCTTGCGGGAGTGGTGTGGAAAAACAAGCGGAAGGTCGGGGTTATTTTCGGAAACAGCTTTTCTGACCTGTGAACTTGAAGAACTTTTGATTGAATCGAAAATGGCAGCTACATCGATAGGTGTTATTGGAGTCCTGGTATCGCGGGTTTTGGGAAGGGAATCAGGGACGGTACGAAGATTAGGAGTGTAGCGTGATTCGGGGACGGAGAGGGGATTGGGTATGGAGCTGGGGCTGTTTGATGGGGATTTATCTTTTGCCATGGGCTTTTATTAAGGCTGCTGCCTTGCGTGTGCGAGGGAGAGTTTTAGTGAGTTATTATATTTCTTTTAAACAACCTTACAAGGGAATTTGGGAATGCGCGGATGACTGACCGGGTTTAAGATCCGGCAAACAAAAATAATGTTCCATGAAATGGAATCCTTAAATGCCCCGCAGATTACAGTGATTTTAGTTATTGCTGTATTCGCGCCATTCTTTTGGCTTGAGGTCTTTAAGGCCATATTGGGCGAGGGCGTGGGAAAGCAGATTGGCGACCTGTAAATTGGTGATAAGCGGCGTATTGCTATCGATGGTCTGGCGACGGATCAGGTAACCATCCGTGATCTCTTCCCGGTTATAGTTTTTGGGAATATTTATGACCAGGTCGATATCTTTTTTACTGAGCGCGGTGAGAACACTGGGCTCCCGGTCGCTGGAGATCTTATAAAGTTTATGGTTGGGGATGCCGTTTTCGGTGAGAAAATCTGAAGTGTGTTCAGTGGCATAAATTTTAAATCCCTGGATCAGGAAGCGGCGGGCGGCAGGGAGAAAATCAACCTTGTCTTCAATTTTACCAACGCTTAACAGGATACTTTGGTGGGGAATGCGGAAGCCGGCTGAGACCATGGCCTTAAGAAAAGCTTCATTAAGATCATCGCCAAAGCAGGCAACCTCGCCGGTGGACGCCATTTCAACGCCGCTGACCGGATCGGCGCCGCGCAGTCTGGAAAAGGAAAACTGTGGAGCTTTGACGCCAACGTAATCAAGGTCGAGGGTCTGATAGCGGCGTTCGCGGAACTCCTTAAGGGTGTGGAGTTTGAGCATGGCTTCGGTAGCGATTTCAATAAAGTTATGGCCGGTTACTTTGGATGAGAAAGGGAAAGAACGGCTGGCGCGCAAATTGCATTCGATTACTTTTACTTCATTGTTTTTAGCCAGGAACTGGATGTTGAAAGGGCCTGTTATTTTAAGCTCACTGGCAATCTGCTTGGTGATAAGTTTTACGCGGCGGATGGTTTCAATATAAAGTTTTTGCGGCGGGAGGACGATGGTGGCATCGCCGGAATGGACGCCGGCGTTTTCGATATGCTCAGCGATGGCATAGATGACAAGCCGTCCATTAAGGGCTACCGCGTCTACTTCTATTTCTTTTGCGCCGGTTTCAAATTTACTGACAACAATGGGCGCATCCTGTGAAATGGTCCGGGCCTTGGAGAGGAATTCATCAAGTGATTCTTTATTATAGGCAACGCTCATGGCGGCTCCGGAAAGCACATAAGACGGTCTCACCAGGACGGGATAACCGACATCTCTGATGAAATGTTCCAGCGCCTCCAGATTGCGCAACTCTTTCCACTTGGGCTGATCGATGGCTAATTTATCGCAGAGGGAAGAGAATTTATGGCGATCTTCAGCGCGGTCGATATTTTCGGCGGAGGTACCGAGAAGTTTTATGCCGGCCTTATTTAACTTGATGGCGAGGTTATTGGGAACCTGCCCTCCGGTTGAAACAATGAGGCCGTAAGGTTTTTCCTTATCGCAAATATCAAGGACGCGTTCCAGTGAAAGTTCATCAAAATAAAGTTTGTCACTCAGGTCATAATCGGTGGATACGGTTTCGGGATTATAATTGATGACGATGGTTTCGTAGCCGGCTTTTTGCGCTGTACGAAGGGCATTGACGCAGCACCAGTCGAATTCAACGGAGCTGCCGATGGCGTAGGGCCCGGAGCCGAGGACGATGATTTTGCGCCGGTTTTGACGGGCTGATTTTGCGTTGGCCGACTTGGGGCTCGACGAAAAATTTATATCATCTTCGATCCCGTGATAGGTGAGGTAAAGATAATTGGTTTTGGCGGGATATTCGGCGGCCATGGTGTCGATCTGTTTGACGTATGGAATGATGCCGAATTTTTTGCGGTAGGCGCGGACTGCGGTTTCTTTGGTGCCGGTGATATCGGCAATCTGGCGGTCGCTGAAGCCCAACTTTTTGGCTTGCAGAATGGTTTCGCGAAGTTTGCCGGTTTCGCGAAGGCGCTTTTCCATTTTTACGATATTTTCCAGTTTGTACAGAAACCATGGGTCGATGCCGGAGCGCTTGGCGATGCGTTCAACGCTCCAGCCTTTTTGCAGGGCTTCGGCGATGACAAGGATGCGGCGGGGCGTAGGATGACTGAGTTCACGCTCGATATGTTCCGTAGTGATGTCGACTTTGGTATTAGCGACAAAGCCGTATAGTCCTATCTGCAGCATGCGCAAGCCCTTTTGCAGGCACTCTTCAAAATTGCGTCCAAGGGCCATAATTTCACCGACGGATTTCATTTCGGAAGTGATTTCGTGTGAGACCTTGCGGAATTTTCCAAGATCCCAGCGCGGAATTTTTAAGGCAAGATAATCGAGCGCCGGTTCAAAGCAGGCGGTGGTGGTTTTGGTGACGGCGTTTTTGAGGTCGGGCAATTTGTAGCCAAGCGCAAGCTTGGCGGCAACGTGGGCGAGGGGATAACCGGTGGCTTTGCTGGCAAGGGCCGAACTTCGGCTTAAGCGGGCGTTTACTTCGATGATGCGATAATCCTCACTGACTGGATCGAGCGCATACTGGATATTGCATTCACCAACGATGCCAAGGTGCTGGACAACCTGGATGGCGATCTGGCGAAGTTTGTGGTACTCGCGATTGTTAAGTGTCTGCGATGGAGCAACGACGATGCTTTCGCCGGTGTGGATGCCCAGAGGATCAAAGTTTTCCATGTTGCAAACAGTGACGCAGTTACCGGCACTGTCGCGGACGACTTCGTATTCAATTTCTTTCCATCCTTTTAAATTTTCTTCCACCAGTACCTGGGGAGAAAAAGCGAAAGCGGTTTTTAAAAGATGATGGAGTTCTTCGTGATTGTAGGCAAAGCCGGATCCTTTGCCACCAAGGGCAAAGGCGGCGCGGACAATAACGGGGTATCCGATTTTTTTGGCTGCCTTAAGCCCTTCTTCAATATTATTGCAGGCCACGCTGCGCGGGACTTTTAAGCCTATGGATAAAATTTCCCTGTTAAAAAGTTCGCGATCTTCGGTTTTCTGGATGGCCTCTACGGGTGTGCCAAGGACGCGTACGCCGTGTTTTTTGAGGATGCCTTTTTTATGCAATTCCACGCCGCAGTTGAGTGCGGTCTGCCCGCCAAAACTTAATAAAATGCCGTCCGGTTTTTCTTTTTCAATGACTTTTTCCACAAAATAAGGATCTACCGGCAAAAAAAAGACCTTGTTAGCAAGGCCTTTACTGGTTTGATTGGTTGCAATATTGGGATTGATGAGGACTGTCTGAATATGCTCTCCTTTGAGTGCTTTGATGGCCTGGGAACCGGAATAGTCGAACTCTCCGGCTTCACCGATTTTAAGGGCGCCGGAACCGAGGACAATTACTTTTTTGGGAAAAACAGGAAGGCCTTGTTTTAGGGAAGCCTGCCTTGGATTTGCTTTGGGCATGGGTGGTATAACTTGATCTGATCTGAAAATTTCTACTGGCGGGATTATAGAAAATACGGGCCGGAAAAACAAGCTTCCAACGCCTATTATTGATTGTTTACAAAGCTGTGCTATATTAAAATACTGTCGCTTTCAGTATCTATAAAACATTATTTATGAAAAGATCATTAAAGACATCTGTAGTAATGCTGGCTTTATTAATGACCAGTGTATTAATGCTTTCAGCCTGTGGAGAAGTGAAGGATGGCAAGTATGCTGAATTGGCAAAGTGCCTTACCAAAGAGGGTGTGAAATTCTACGGTGCATTCTGGTGCCCTCATTGCCAGGAGCAAAAGGCAATGTTTGGCGATGATCTGCGTTATGTAACTTTTGTTGAATGTGACCCCCGTGATCCCAAGGCCGATCCGGCTGATTGCGCAGAGAGAAAGATAGACCGTTATCCCACCTGGTTTTTCCCGGGACAAGGAAATGAAACCGGGTACCATACCGCGGAAGAACTGGCAAAAAAATCCGGTTGCACTGCTGCCCTTAGCGGGACAGAACAGGTGACATCTTCACAGGCTACTACCCAAGCCGCGGTGGCTCCGTCTACCCTCCAAAATGTAATTTCGGGCAGTCAGCAGGGAACAGCGGCTGCTGAAAAATCTTCAAATTAATTTTTTTATGAAAAAAACTTTTATTATTTTGACATTAACCGGGTACGGATGTTTTCTACTGGCCGGATGCAATTCTGAACTACAGCCGAATTCTACAAATAACGTGTCTTCAGCTGTAACGCAGCAAACAGAAACTACGCAGGAGCCATCAACGCAATTACAGGTTGCAACTTTAACAATACAACCAAAGACGACTCCTGTTACAAAGCCGGCCGCCGTTTTGGAAAAAGAAGCGGTTACCCAGTCCCCGGATGCGACGCCTGCAACTGAAGAAACGCAGGGGGTTGCCGCTACACAGGAAAACACGCCGGACAACTCGGTTGAGGCTTTTGCCAAGTGTCTTACAGCAAAAGGCGCTATAATGTATGGAGCTTACTGGTGTCCACACTGCCAAAAACAGAAAGCTGAATTTGGAGATTCGTTTAAATATATTAATTACGTTGAGTGCGGAGAAGGTCAGGAAAATTCAAATATTGTAAAATGTGCGGCCGATAAAATTCAAGGATATCCGACCTGGTATTTTACAAAGGGAGGGTATCAGATAGGTGAAAAAAGTTTTGCGGAACTGGCCACGATTTCTGGTTGCGTAGCACCGAATTAAAAGCGCGATGAACGCGAATGAAAAAAATCTGGCGGAAGATATTAAACGTTTTGCGCTGGCGTGCGGGGCAGATCTTGTGGGGATCGCTCCTGTTTTTACTGATGAAGCAGGCGAAGAACACCTGAAAAAATTTGTAGAAGAAGGGCGGAATGGAGAAATGGATTATCTGAATGATTATGAAAAAAGGGTAAGACCTGATCTGCTTTTGCCCGGGGCAAAAAGTGTTGTAGTGGTTGCGGTGAATTATTACCGGAAAGTTGAAGATCCTGATAAGGGAGCCGTTACCGGGCGGGTGGCAAGATATGCTTACGGCCGTGATTACCATAAGGTTATTCATGGAGTTTTAAAAAAGACCGGTGAATTTTTAAAAACGCTCAAGCCGGATAGTAATTACCGGGTGTGCGTGGATTCAGCGCCACTTTTGGAAAAAAGTTACGCGGTTACAGCTGGACTTGGTTTTATTGGTAAAAATACCACTTTGATTACCAAAGAGTTTGGTTCTTTTGTAGTAATTGGTGAACTTTTGACTGATCTGGAAATGGCTTATGACAAACCTGCCACGGGGACGTGTGGAACCTGCACAAGGTGTCTTGATGCGTGCCCAGTGCAGGCTCTTATAGCCGCAGGTAAAATGGATGCACGACGTTGCATTTCTTATCTGACGATTGAGCACCGCGGTGAGATTGATCCTGAATTAGCTGAAAAATTTGGTAACAGAATCTTTGGGTGTGATAGCTGCCAGGAGGTTTGCCCATATAATCTGGCACACGCCCAGCCGGCAAAGAATGTTGATTTTAACAGGGCGATTGCCGGAAGCTGGCTTGATACAAAGGAAATCTTGCAGATAAAAGATGAGCAGGCGTACCAGGCGCGCTTTGCCGGATCTCCTTTAATGAGGGCAAAGCGGGCCGGGTTGCAAAGGAATGCGCGAATTGTTATGGATAATGCGGTTTCGCCGGAAGCTACTGGGCATTAATGAAGGCTCCAATATATTTGCCATTGTTGGCATCCTGGCAAACTACTTTAGGAGAACTTGCATCAATTTCGTCAGGGCACTTTACGGACAGACGGTAATAATTACCGGGCTGAACAGTGTTGGCAAAGTCAGCGGTCACGTAATAGGTGTTATCTGAAACGGTTTGATTAAGGCCTTCAAAACTATACTGGTGAGTAGCCGGGTCTTCGGTTTTATCCTGACTGACCTGATTATAATTCCCGTCGATCAGATTAAGCTGAAGAATACCTTCGGATCCTTCTTTGGTTGTTTTGAGGGTTTTAAGCGCATAGGCCGCACAGTCGGCTTTCATTTTTAAACCAAGCATAACCACGCCGTTATTGGGCTGTCCGGCATTGATGTATTTGCTGACTACGCCGTTGGTTTCGGGGCTTACGGTAATAGTGTCGCAACCGGGGTTGCTGTCCGGAGTGGCGTTATCGGGGGTGTCGGTGTCGGGAGTATTAGTGTCCGGAATATCGGCATCGGGAGTGGAGGTTTCAGCTCCGCTGGCGTCGGCGTCGGGAGAGGTGTTAGCGTCGGGTTTACCGGCATCCCCACCTTCGGAAGAGAGTGCGTCTGTTGATGAGTCCGGTACTTGAGTGTTTCCGGCGGCTCCGTCCTGTTCAGGGACATCCATGCTTTCAAATTTGGCGCCACCGCAACCAATGGCGGCCATGGCGGCAAGGGAAACTGTCGCAAGCGCAAGCCTGGCTTTTACCAAGGGTTTGCTTTGTGAATTTGATACTTCCTGTCCTTCTGATAATTTATTCATAATGTTTTATGATTATTTACTAATATAGTTAATTCCTTTGGGGGTAAAGAATTACCCAAGGAGTGTTATATTTGCATAATTACCCCGCTCAGTCAAGTTATTGATTAGAAAACAGCTGTTGGTTGAAAAACAGCTATTAGGGAAAAAGACGCTATGGCAGGAAAAGGCCGCCTCTGACGAAGTGTTCAGGGCTGGCTACAGCCGGATTTGCTTTTTTTAGGCTGGTGGTTCTGGGAGAATCGCCACTGACGCTGAGAATCTGCCCATCCGGAGTTACGTTATTCAAAAGGGTTCCGGCCTGGTTAAGGCAATATCCCTCTTTTTTAGTTAAATACGTATTCTGCCAGGCGGCGGGGTGGTGTTTTTGTAAAAAGGGGGACAGTCTAAGGAACGTACCAAGACTCATTGGAGTTGATGTTTTTTCTAAAAATTCGGTAAAGGATTCACATGGAAGAGCGCGGTTGTTCTCGTTAGCGGGAAGCCCAAATCCGGAATTATGGGCAAGATATTTTACCTGGCGGCCGGGGTCGCCAAGGTGGCCGTCGTAGAGGTTCTTAAAAAATGTTTTGGC
>JAGOLJ010000080.1 GCA_017994125.1 Candidatus Altimarinota bacterium | reverse complement strand
TTTCACGCACAATCGGCTCTTTAACAATAATCGGCGCGCGCGCCCCCGGAACCAGCACCGCCCCCACTAAAAGATCCGCCTTGCTCATCGCCTCCGGTAAGACTCTTTCATTCAGCTCCAGAAAAGTAACATTGGCAAACAACTTTTCCCCCAGATACCGCCTGAAATCCTTTTTCAAAACTTCCAGTCTTTCTTTACTGCGATTCAAAACTGTCACGTTCCCGCCCATGCCCGCGGCTGTTCGCGCCGCCGTAGCACCAACAAACCCGGCGCCAATAACAACCGTCTCCGCTGAATCAGCCCCATCAATCTTACCAAGCGTAACCCCGATTCCATGATATTTCTTCTGCAAAAACTGTGCGCCATATTGCACAGCCAACACCCCCGCCACCTCGCTCATCGGAGCCAGCAGAGGTAATTCCCTCTGGTCATTTTCCACAGTCTCATAGGCAATAGCGGTAATCCGGTTAGCCAGCAATTTTTCGGTAAGAACCTTGTCCACACCGCTAAGATGCAAATAGGTAAAAAGTGTTTTCCCCTTAAACTGGTCCAAAAGCACATACTCCGCTGGCACAGGTTCCTTAACTTTCACCAGTAAATCCACCGCCTTAACCACCTCCGCCGCCGAATCCAGCACCTGCGCTCCCGCACGTTCATACTCATCATCCTTAAATCCCGCACCCACCCCACACCCCTTCTGTACAAAAACTACACACTCTTCTTCTGACTTCTTAAGCGCATTATCCTTCAAAAGCTCTCTGCCCCCGGCAGGAGTAAGCCCCACCCGGTTTTCATTATCTTTTACTTCTTTGATTGTACCTATTTTCATAAGCCAAAAGGTTATTTAAAGCTGCAAAAGCATCTTTAAATTATAACACAAAAAAGATGTGTAACAAAGATTTACCTACATTTTGGCAAGATCAACAAAACACCAAACTCGGCGAATCTGTAAACACCCAACTATTAAAAATATCGAGAATAATTTAACTTCCGTTTAAATAAATTTAATCTTCTTTCCCTAAAATAAGCGCCACTTATTGGTCAGGAAACACACCATTGACCTTCCTTCCAATAACGCGTTACAACAGTAACGCATCACGTTACTATCATGAAAATGATTAGATCATTCAGATGCACGGAAACTCAAAAGATCTTTAACAGAATCAGATCGAAAAAATTCTCGCCTAAGCCCGGCAATTGCACGTGCAACTGTATAATCAAGCACACCACAACCATCAACCTCCTTCCATCACCCCAAACTCTTATTTCTAACGGAAGTTCCTTAGCGTAAAGGTCAGATGTTCACCATCCTTTCCCATACTCGCGGGTTCCGGACCAGATGCACCCAAAGATATTACAACCACATCATCCTTAACCGAAACAAGATTGGGAACCAGTGAAGGCCTGTCCACCAGACGGGTGAAAAAGTCATAGGCCAGAAGTTTTTTGCCGGCTTTATCAAACTTGAGGATTGCCCAGGAATCCCATCCCGCCCTCCATACCATCGGCATTTCATTGTCAGGTGAATAAAAAGACAAAACCCCGTAAACATAATTGCCGTCTTCCATCATCACCCTGTAATTCCATTGTTCCGGATCCGGATACGGCCCCGGATAATCTTTTTTTGCCTGCAGATAGGCGGCATCCACCTTGGCCTGCTCCTGCGTCAGCTGGTCATAGGTCAAAGCCTCCACCACTTTCACCATCCTGAAGAAATCACGTGCTGTCAGAGCCAATGATTCGGCTTCACTGATATTCCTGGGAGGATAATCCCCTGCCAAAACTTCTTTTGCCTTAAGCGGAGGATAAAGTTTTTTCGCCAGGATATCCCTGAAAACAATCTCCGCCACCTCTCCCCTGATAATAAAAGTCGCGGGCAAAAAATTCCTGGTCCAGTCTATGTAATAAAGATTCCCCAGCGCCGTTGCATACTGGAAGAACCATGCATTTTCAGGCACATCCTTAAACCTGTACAAAGCGTCATCCGCCTCATCGAGTCCCAGTACGCCAAAAATTATCTTGGCAGCTTCTGCCTTATTGACAGTATTTTCCGGCTTGAAGGTCCCATCAGCATATCCACCCACCCAACCTTTCTGCTTGGCCGTACACACCCATGGTACATACCATCCCTCCGCGCCTACATCGCTAAAACAGCTTTTCAGGTTTTGATCCGCCTGCAGATTCGCCCCGCTCATCAGAAGCTTGATCAGTTCTGCCCGGTTAATGCTATCCAGCGGCCTGAAAGTACCGTCGGCATAACCGTCAATTACATGCTGGCTGTACATATAGCTAAGCGAATCTTTGGCAATGTCCGTAAACTGGGCAAAAACCGCCGACGGGAATAAGGCTGAAGCGCCAGCGGCAAGAGATAAAAACGTTGCGCAAATTTTACGTAGAAGAGGCAGATTCATAAGCAAAAATTAATATTACAATAGATTAAATCCTACTTTTTGATCTTCCTTACAACCCCCTTCCCCGCATACCTCCCCGGTGGATTATCAAAAGTCAGCTCAGAAATCTGGTCATTGATCACTGCTGCCGGAATCCCTAACTTGATTCCATAAATCACATCCACCGCCCCATGGATAGCTTTGGCATAATCAAAACCAAGCTTATCTGAAACCATTCTCACATCCTCGGCATTCTCACCTTCAACCTCCACATGCGGATTAAATCCCGGCCAGGTATCAATATCAACCTTAACCTCCCCCCCATCCGGCACATCATAAATCCATGATTCCCGCTTACTCTCCTGATAAGCCTTCTTTTTCGCCCCAATCATCTCCAACATCTTCACCCCATCCTCAAAACTGTTAATTTCAAGCTCCAGCTCCTTCTGATCATGGATCTTGTCACCCAAAACCTGCTTCAAACTCATCGTCACTTTATCACCCTCATCCCGCACCCTTAACCATCCTCCCTCAATTTTAACCGGCGGGAAAAACACAACTCGTTTCATCAAAGTTTCCGGTCTAACCAGCCTGGCCCCAAGCTCCTTCAAAAGCCGCCTAATCTCATCCAAATCCACATCAATAAACGTAGCCTCAAATTCTATTTTCATAAGATTAATTTAATCCTCCATCTTCTATCACCGCCAACAAACAAATGCAAACACCGCAGACCATACACACCTTACCTCATTCCCCTGTCCTGACAAAAGCAATGCAATCCCCAAATTACATTAAACCTCAAGATTGATTCTTCTTGACCATAACCTAACGTCATAGTTTATAGTAATAACAAAACCATCACAAACAAAATGACCTACACAGTAAAACAACTGGCTGATCTTGCCAACATCACCGTACGCACACTTCACTATTACGACCAAATCGGACTACTTAAACCAAACCACAAAAGCAAAAACGGCTATCGCTATTACGAACATCAAGACCTGCTTATTTTGCAACAAATCCTCTTTTTTCGGGAACTGGACTTCGGTATTAAAGAAATCATCAACATCCTGAAAACACCTGCATACAATGACAAGCAAGCATTAAACCAGCAAAAAAAATTACTTCTAGCTAAGCAAAAGAGAATCAAACAACTAATAAAAACCATCGATACAACCCTTAACAATCAAAACACCATGAACGATCAAGATCTATACCAAGGTTTAAGCACACAAGAAATCGAAGCCATGAAAGCCGAAGCCAAACAGCGCTGGAGCAAAACACCACAATACCAGCAATCACAAAAAAGCATAAACAAAATGACCAAACAACAAATGGAACAAATCCAACAAGAAGCCCAAAACATCTATCAGGGACTAACAAAAATGATCGGCACCGATCCCAAAAGCACCGCTGTCCAAGAACTCATCGACCGCCATTATCAGCACCTTAAACACTATTACCAACCCAACCTGGAACTCTACCGCGGCCTCGCCGAAATGTACACCACCGACGAACGCTTCAAAAAATACTTCGCCAAATTCCACCCCACCCTACCGCAATTTCTGCACGACGCCATGCTTGTTTATTGCAATACCAAAAAACTACCACAAAACGGTTAAACAGGCACAAAAGTGGAACTAATGATGGTGGACCCTAGGAGACTCGAACTCCCGACCTCGGCAATGCGAATGCCGCGCTCTACCAACTGAGCTAAGGGCCCTCATTTTCAACCTGCAAATTCCCTTCCCTCCTAGCAGCAATCCTCAGGATTATACCCTGGATCCATTTTCTTTAAACGCCTTAAATGGCTTTCTGCTCCTTCAAATTTGCTATTTATAAATGTGTCGGCAATTTTCTGCGCCGCAGGCTGATCAACCAGATGGCTACCCAGGCAAAGGATATTGGCATCATTATGCTCCCTGGCCATCTTTGCCATAAGTTCACTGGTACAATCAACGGCGCGAATGCCTTTATATTTATTGGCGCTAATCATCATCCCAATCCCCGTTCCACAGACTAAAATTCCCAGGCCACCGCCTTCTTCGGAAACTTTTTCGGGAACCTCACGGGCAATATCAGGATAGTCAACTTCTTCACCATTAAAACAACCCAAATCAACCAGTTTTAAATCCTTTCCCTGTAAATAGGCTTTAAGGGCATTCTTCATTTCAAGACCTGCATGGTCGCTTCCCAAATAAATATTCTTATCCATCAAAAACACAGGTTAAAAAATAATTCTCCTCCATTTTACCTTATTCATGTACTTTTTTTAACCCCAAATTTCACCTTTCATCTCCGATTAAAAAACCCTGGAAACGTTTCCAGCCACTTTGTTTCTTATGGAATTTACGGACTGGTTAGCCCGGGCGCGCTCCATCTTTCTGCACTTTTTCTTAAAGCGATCCAAAAACCCTTTCAAATACTTTTTAAAATCCCTAGTCTCCGTTACGCCTCTTACAACTTCCTGGGGATTATCAT
>JAGOLJ010000079.1 GCA_017994125.1 Candidatus Altimarinota bacterium | reverse complement strand
GGCTATCGCTGCGTGCCGCAGAGCTAACCGGCGATTATGAATTTTTGCTTAAGGCTCTTGAATATGAAACCGCAAAACAGCTGGCGTCTGGGGAAAATGCCGAAGTATACGCTAAAGACGACGAGGAATATGCTGATCTGCCGGATATTCACCGGTGGGTGGTCGACGCTTTGTTCCTGGTGGCCAAGCAGGACATCGGCGCCGGCAACTGGCAGCACTTTGACCTGCTGATAGAAAATTTAATTAAGAGCCTGGACGACATCTTCCAATTAAGCGATAAACAGGGTTTATTAGCGCGGATGGCGTCTTATTTCAACATAGCCAAACAGAGAAAGATAGTTATCCTGAGGATAAAATCCGTGTTTGAGGTTATTTACAAAATATTTATCAACTACCCCCGGGACAGGGAAGTCCTGCAACGGTTGTATCGGATCGCAGGCGCCGCCGGTGACATAATAATTGGACTGCAGGCGCACAACCTGGTGGGTGTCCTGGTTACACCGGTTTATAACCTCGCCGCGTTTAAATGGAATAAAGTAAGCGACAACGCCAGCAAGAAAAAAAGTATCGAGGAAATGTTTACTGTAAAAAGCAACAAACAGGCCAGGATCATTAAGGATTTTAGCGATTTGATCCTCAGCCGGGATTATGAGGGACGCGACGCGGATAAAACCTTTTCATCCCTGGTGGAGGTGGCGTTTTGCTCAGGGCTGGTATCCTCTTCCGATGAGATGTTCTCAATCAACAGGGCCTTACATGGACACCTGTTGTACCACATGCACAAGTTTTTCCCGGCAGAATTCCGGGACCGGTATATCGGCAAGTTTTTCTTGGGAAAAGAGGAGGGCCGGGAAGCCGGTCTGGTCAAAAACTTTAAAGAACAAATCAGTAAATACTGCCCGGACGGCAGCGTGGAAGATAACCTGGAAAGAGCCAGGGGCATGTATGAAATGCTTGTCAGGAGCCTTACTTATGAAGCCATGGAAACGGAGAACCCGGAGGAGATTTTAAACATCAGTGAAGAGCTGGTCAGATATATTATTAACAAGGACCTGGGGCTGTTCTGCCAGGATTTTAATATTGTGGGAAGGCAGCTGCATATTCTCACAGCGGTCGCCATCGCCGAAGCCAGGGTTGAGCAGACATATTTGCCCCGCACTGTGAGAATTATCGAACAGCTCAGGGACGGCTGTTTGGCGCCTCAGGCTACGGAAGCGGAAAGGTGGGCAGGGGTTTCCAAGTGCTATTTTGATTTGTTTTACGCCGGCATATTCAAGGCCAGGCATGTGTTAAATTCTTTTGGTTATTTGGTTGACCTAAAAAGTGTCGCGCAAAACCCCGGCCATATAGCTCAGGGCGTGGTGGGGAGCGACGGCATGTCATTTTTCAAGCCGCCATTAGAAGACGTAATGACCCTTTTTATGGTTTCTCACGCCTCACAAGAAGATGAAAAAAAAGTGGAGGCCATGCAGAAGGCCGCAGGCCGCCTGGCTATGGTAATGATTGGTTTGAAAACAGTTAACCGCGCAAATGTGCAGGATTATTTTAAAAATAATGAAATACCGGAAACTGTCTGGAGAAAAATAAAGAAATGGTCCATATTCATGGAAAGATGCTATCCTACACCAGGTAAAAAAATGTTAAACGCCGAGAAAATGGTGGAAAAATATTACGAACAGTTAGCGTTAGGTTTGTTTACAAATATTATTATCATGCATAATAAAGAAGTCCGTGCGATTATGAAAAATATATTTCAACAGCTGTTGGATGCAAACAAGCGCAGCAGCAAAAAAGAAACTATAAATAAAGATGATTTGCTGAAAATATTAAAGAATATAATTAAAGATGTGTTTGACGCCATGCAAAGCAAGAACAAAGGAGCTTAAGGATGAACTGTTGTGCAATGGTTAATGCCGGTGTGGTCAATACATGAAAATCAAGAGCATAAAAATGGTTATTGTTTTTGTATTACTTGCGATCATTTTTTTTAATTTATACGGATATACTCAGTTTGCCAGGAGCCGCGTCGATGGAGAGAACTACCCGGTTTCTTTTAATGTTTTAAAGAATTATGACGGGCAGGTTAAAATTGAGCTAAGTGACCTTTTAGGAAAAGGAAAATACCTGAATAAAAAACTATATTACAAAATTGACGACAGTGCCGGCGACAAAAACTATATTGACAGCGCGACGATGTTAATTGAGCACAGTTTCAAGAAAAGCGGTACCTACACATTTAAAATATATCAGAAGGGGTTACTGGATAAGCTGTTGTGGCGGCAGGACGTGTTTGTGATCAGGCAAACTGATTATACACATAAAAAGACGTCCAGCGAGGAAAAGAGGAGGGAACTGGCGGCAGAATTCTCCCCGGTTCTCAGTTATTTTCATGATCCGGGGAACAATATGGAAAGGTATTATCCCCTTTCACTGGACTGGCTTTTCCAGAATGATCAATCATTATTCCTGCATGATTTTAAATCAATATCAGGAAAGCGTTACATAGTTGACAACCTGCGCTATTTGGGCAATTTCCTAAGATACAACGGGGGTTCCGCCGGGGGCCGCGCCTTAATTGATTTTCCGCCCGGCAAATATCAATTAGTAGATCTTACCGGCAGCCCCGACCTCGCTACCGTCTATTATTCTGTTTTTGAGGATGCCGACAGGGTTTATTTAAATTACCATTTTATATATGCTTTTGATTTTAAAATAAACGAAAAAAACACACAGCAACCGGCCATCGCTTCGCATAATTTTGACCGGGAAAGCATGACTGTGGTTTTTGAAAAGAAGGGAGAAACGCTGGAACCTGCTTTTTTAGCGATGGGACAGCACATGAAGGGCCAAAGCATGTCGCTTTATGATGAACACGATCAGCAGGTCCAGCACTGGTATGGGGATGGAGTGAAGGTCAGGTGGGCGGAAATTAATAAATACGGCGCCCATCCGGTTGCAGCGATAGCGAGAGGTTCACATGCGGTCTATCCGGTTGCGGGCAGGTATAATGTCTATCAGCCATATCTCGGCGCGTTTGGCAACCACCGGGAATACGCGGGATTGGTAGCAAATATTGATTACTCCGCCAGGGGTTTAGATTCATTATTATTACCCGAACAGCTGCAAGCAGAGGTATATGAGCATGAAAACTATTATAAACTGGAGTCTCTGGACCTGGACAATGCTGATAGCAGCAATGTCGTCTCTTATAGCGGATATTGGGTAGACGGCTTGTCCAATTTCAAGTTTCCGCCTTTCACTGACCGCGAACGCGATATATCCGCATGGGTTGACAGTTTATGGTGGTTTGACATGAGCAACGTTCCCGAAAAATGGCGGGCCATAAACGAACAAATAATGAGGTATATAGAGTACAAGCCAAACTCTAATAAATTTTAATATTTCGGGGGTTAACCAGTTAATGAGCCAGGAGTTGTTAATAAATGGCGACAATGCATTTGCCAGAATTATTGAACGGATAAGAGCAGCCAAAGAGACAATATATATTAATATGTTTATTTGGCGAGATGATCAGATTGGAAACGAAATTGCCAGAGAAATTTTAGATGCCGCTGACCGTGGGGTTAGCATAAAGATCGTCAAGGATAAGGTTGGTTCGGTATTTGAAAAAAGTGAAGAGGTTAAACAGAGCCTTTTCCATAAACAATTTGATTTTGGCATATTTCTGCAGCAATATGTTATGGCCAAATGTTACTTTGGTTATGTTAAAAAACTTGACGGCAGACAGAGAGGCAACCAGTATTTAGAAAAAATACTTTCACATGATAATATTGATATAGACGCAAATAACAAGAGAAATGATCATTCCAAGTTCTATATTTTCGATAATAAAATTCTGATTATGGGTGGCGTGAACATCGAGGATAAAGAAGTCTCTTTTGATATGCTGCAGAGAAAATGGGCTGATTATATGATTGAAATTGTTGATGAAAATATAGTTGACCGGTTCTTGAAAAAATTAGAAGCCAAAGAAAATATGCTGAAAAATGAGGCTTTTGATTTTTATTTTAACTTAAATTCAAAGGGTATATTCCAGGTTAAACCCAAGACGCTTGAGATCATGGAAAATACAAGAGTGAGCTTGGATATTGAAATGGCTTACTTTGGCGATCGGGATGTAACGCAAAAAATTATTGAATGCGCCAATAGGGGAGTAAAAGTTTCGATGATTACATCAAAAGTATCCAACATTCAGAACGCGCTAAACCATTATGTATTAGACATGATATCCAGGGAAACCCAAAATAAAGTCGATATTTATTTATCAAAAAGGGTTGTCCACGCCAAACTGATTTGCGCGGATAATGAAACATTTTTCTTTGGTTCCGCAAATTTTAATAAACGGGGGATGGCGAGCCTTTCCGAGCTTAACGTTTTGGTCAAGAATGACCGTGCGCTAATCGATAGATGGAGGGCATGGAGAAATCAACATCTAAAAGAATGTGAGCAGTATTCCAGTAGGAATAAGCCGGTGTACAGCAAACCAATGGCTATCATGGAAAGCCTCTTTTGCTGATAAGGGCGCCCGCTCGATGTCCTGAACAGAAAACCCCGCGCGAAAATGGATAATTATTTTCGCGTTTTTTTATTATTGAGATAAAATTCTTCCTTAATATGCAGGATATAACAATGTTCGCCACGAAGATATGTTTATTATTCTTTGGGAGTGGTACGATGTCCAGTTTTGAACTGCTTGTAGAGATTGAACGCTTGCGGTCAGTAATGTATACGTTGGCTCCACATTATCGTAATAACAGTAAATTGTTGGAAGTAAGTAAGCGATTGGATGAGTTAATAGTGGAGTACCAGAAAACCTCCGTTTAAGGTGACTTATATTTATTTTAATCTCCTATTAGAAAGATGTTCATATAGTATTTAGCAATAACATTAATAG
>JAGOLJ010000078.1:3586-5015 GCA_017994125.1 Candidatus Altimarinota bacterium | reverse complement strand
AGAAAGGATTTGCGACTATGTGGATGTATGAAAAAAAGCTGGAATACCCGGTGCGGGTTTTCAGAAATGACATAGGTATGGCCAAATTTCTAATGGCCCAGTACGGCGGGCCGGACAGTGAACTGTCCGCCGGGGTCAGGTACCTGACCCAGCGTTACACCATGCCTACCGATAAAGCCAAAGGGCTTCTTACCGATATAGGCACAGAAGAGCTGGCTCACTGGGAAATCATCGCCACCATGATTTACAAGCTGGTCAAAGGCGTACCGGCCCAGCAGCTCAGGGAAGCCGGCCTGGGCGCTCACTTCGCCCAACATGACCGAGCCGTCTACCCGGCTGACGCCGCCGGAGTACCCTGGACTGCGGCTTACATCCAGGCAACAGGCGACCCGATAGCCGACCTGCACGAAGACCTTGCCGCCGAACAAAAAGCCAGGACCACCTACGAGCATTTGATCCAGCTCACGGACGACCCCGGCATCAAGGACACCCTGCGGTTTTTGAGAGAGAGGGAAGTGGTCCACTTCCAGCGCTTCGGCGAAGCGCTCAACGACATCCAGGCGCTGATGAATAACAAGACGCTTTTTTAGCTCCCGCATTTAATTATAAAAGAACAAAACCCTGGAATTATCTCATTCCAGGGTTTGTCGTTTTTGAATAGCATGAAGACTTCTCGCTCAGGGAACATATTGGCCGGAGCCGGGTGATTATGAACGACGGGGATATTTTGAATCGACAAAAGGTAAAATGTTTCCCGGCAGAAGGGAATCTGGTAATATAAATAGAATCTTTTCCTGGTACCAGGTATTTTTTGAGTCCATAAAATACTTCCTATAGTTGCTTTTTATATGATTAACAAAAATGGCCAGGAGGGTTTTATCATGAAAAAGCCTGTTGTGGGGATTACCATCGGGGACCCTGCCGGTATAGGTCCTGAAATCGTAATCAAAGCATTATTGGATATTGATGTAAAGGAACAGTTGTGTCCGGTTGTGATTGGAAGCGCTCGGGTTTTGGAATCAGAAAGCGCCAGGCTGCAATCCGATGTTACTATCAATAAGATACAGTATCCTTGGCAAGGAAGATTTGACAGGGGTTATATAAATATTATCGATATCGATAATGTCGATTTAAAATCTCTTTGTTTGGGTAAGATACAGCCTGATGTTGGAATGGCTGCTCTCGAATATCTGGAGAAATCTTTTGATATGGCTAAAGAAGGTAAAATAGGCTCTGTCGCAACGGCGCCAGTAAATAAACAGGCTGTTAACGCCGCATCAAAAGGTTTTGTCGGGCATACGGAAAAACTGGCGGAAATGACTAAAACTGAACCTCTAACCATGTTCGAAGTTCGCAACTTACGAGTCTTTTTTTTATCCAGACATGTTTCCTTAAAAAAAGCCTGTGAACTTGTCACTTTTGAAAATGT
>JAGOLJ010000078.1:0-3486 GCA_017994125.1 Candidatus Altimarinota bacterium | reverse complement strand
AAAAACTGGCGGAAATGACTAAAACTGAACCTCTAACCATGTTCGAAGTTCGCAACTTACGAGTCTTTTTTTTATCCAGACATGTTTCCTTAAAAAAAGCCTGTGAACTTGTCACTTTTGAAAATGTATTAAACTGTATTCAACATTGCGATAAAGCATTACAGAGTTTAGGATTAAAAAAAAGAAGCATAGCAGTATCCGGACTGAATCCTCACAATGGGGATAATGGCATGTTTGGTGATGAGGAATTAAAGGAGATACAACCTGCGGTTGAAAGGGCGCGGAGCCAGGGGATAGATGCGGAAGGACCGATTTCTGCCGACTCTGTTTTCTTTCTAGCATTACAAGGCAAATACGATGCTGTAATTGCTCTATATCATGATGCAGGACATATCGCGACAAAAATGGTAGACTTTAATAGAAGTATTTCAATAACTATTGGTCTTCCTTTTATTAGAACATCTGTTAATCATGGCACGGCTTATGATATCGCCGGGCAAGGTATCGCAAGTGCAGTGAGCATGAAGGAAGCTATTCTTGCTGCAGCTAGATATAGCACAATGTATAAAGGTTTTGGCAGTTAAATTTTTCCTTCTATGAGATTTATCAATTTACAGAGAGAGCGTTCGTCTCCTGAATTTCCTTGAAAAAGAACCAATGGCTTTCCATACATTGGGGATCCTTCATCGGCTATTTTACATAATGTACCGCCTGGAACTATAGTACCAAGATAAAAAGCCCTTGAAGCCTGAATTCCCCATTTTACAACCTCAAACCCGGTATCACTTCCTTTTGTGACAATCCAGCCGATATCATCACAGATATCGGCTATCATATCCCCCAGGCTGCTTAACACAATATTTTTCTTGGCAAAAGTGGGATATGAAGTCATTTCCGACTGCCAAACATTAGTTGCAATCAGGCAATTGAATCCATTTGTTAAAAACTCTTTTATTTTAGATCTGGCAGCACGAATTTCAACTCTTCTATCGTTTGGCTCCCATAACTGATTGACATCTATAATGACTGTAGCTATTTTCTTATGATTTCTTAGTTCACGAGTTTGGATTTTAGAAATCACACTTAAAGAGCCGGAAATAATCACGCCCCTCTGTTTTGAAAAAGAAAAATTTTCAAACTCCGATTCCAATGAAATACTATGATTTTCATTCATACCAATTAAAAAGGGTATAATACCGGGAGAACATCGCGTTAAGCATTTTCTGCCATAATTCTCACATTCCATTATTAAAAAAGCAATTATAGCTAAATCGCTTTCTGTAATCGCATCAAATATTACTATTGTATTGGATGGATATGAACAAATTCTTTCAATCAATACCGAAAGAGGTTTTTTTCTAAGTTCTTCCAAATTAATCGTATGTATGTGATCTTCGCTAACTTTACCCTTATATTTTAAAACAAGATATTTTTTAAGAGTGGCATCATTATATTCAAATTCAGGAACTCTTGCATATTCTGTATGACAGGCCGGTACAAATTCACTGCCAATTCGAACAAATTGTACTCCATCAAATGTAATTCTTCCTTGTTGTACATATGCGGGAACGAAAAATTCTAGATCGAATTCAGTACCCCTTGCATCCCTTACTCCATTTCTGAGGCCCGTCATTTCTTCGGATAAGTAGCCCCTTAAACACGAATCACCACGTGAGAACCATGAAATATTCACACCATTTAAACAGGCTAAATTGCTTATCATATTTGCGGCCTTATAATGAAGCTCCAGCGCTTGTTGTGAATTGAGTGACCGACTGGGCGTTGTAATATATCCAATTCTATATTTTTTTGCATTATCAAGCAGCCATTCTATGTTTTCCGGTGATTGTTCAATGATCATCGGTATTGAAATATTGGAAGGGAATCCAGCAGGATCATCCTCCAGCACAATAACAAGATTTTGGCGCTCTTGTAGTTTTTGCATACATGTTTTAATTTCTTCTTTATTACGTTCATCAGGAAAAGAGCGGGGAAGCGTTGAATTGCACTTGCCACTATCATGATAATTCTGTATATTGTCCAAGAAATTTGGATCGTCAGGATTAATTGGACTCCAGATTAACATAAGATACTCTTTAAAAAACCAGTGCACTAGATTAGATAATGCACTTTCAACAGGTGTTACATCTTGATTTGAGATATCTAAATTTTGATCAACATCAGAAAGATGTACCCCATAATTACCAAAAGATTGAATAATACGCGCATTGAGAATGATTCTCTCGGGAATTTTGCCGCTCAAGCCAGATAGATATGTCTCTATGGTGGCTTTATGTCCAGGTCTCCCCACTGTTTCTCGAAAAACCAGGTTTAAAATCAGTTCAGTACATTTACGCGATAACATTAAAAAGACTTCTGGATCCTTTTTGCAATATGAAAATGTTTTATTAATTTTTTGAATTATGACTTTATTATCTGATAACAATACTATGTTGCCTCCTATTAATGTTATTGCTAAATACTATATGAACATCTTTTTAATAGGAGATTAAAATAACTATAAGTCACCTTAAACGAAGGCTTTCTGGTACTCAACTATTAACTCATCCAATCGCCTACTTATTTCCAGTAATTTACTGTTATTGCGGTAGTGCTCAGCCAACGTATACATTGCTGAGCGCAAGCGTTCAATCTCTACAAGTAGTTCCAAACGGGACATTGTACCACTCCCAAAGAATAATAAATATATCTTCGTGGCGAACATTGTTATAACCTGCATTTTAAGGAAGAATTTTATTTAAATAATAAAAAAAACGCGAAAATAAATATCCATTTTCGCGCGGGGTTTACTGTTCATGATATCAAGCGGGCGCCCTTATATATACCCGGCGTCCAGAATTTCCCCGCCGGTTGAATGATACTTTTCGCAAAAAGCTAATGCCCTCTGAGGGTCTATTTATTTCTTTTCCTGAGCAAATTAATTAAATTTTCCCTGTTATTCAGTTCGGGTTTTTCCAAAACAAGTTCCAACAGGTCTTTGATAATTTTCCCCATTTCCGGCCCGGGTTGAAATCCCATATCAATAAGGTCCCGCCCGCTTATGGCCAGGTCTTTCACGCCCAACGGTTCCTTACTGGATAGAATTGAGTTTGCCTCCTCCCTCATTCTATCGACCGCGCCGGCGCCGGACGGGTTGGCGGAGCCCCTGACATCGGCTAATTGCAGTTCAAAAAGGTCATTAATGTTTTCAACACCGACCCGTTTGATCAACCTTTTTAAACCGGAGGTTGAAATCCGGGCATACCTGCTGGTGTGCTCCTTAATAAGGCGGGTTACGGCGACAACAGTGTCGTTGCTGAACTTCAGCCTGTTTAATATAGCCCTCGCCATCTGCTCGCCAACGATATTGTGGTTAAAAAAGTGACCTTCGCCCTTTTCGTCCAATGAGAAAGTCACGGGTTTGGCCACGTCGTGCAAAAGGGCGGCCAGCCTGACATGCAGGGTCGCCGGTGTATTGTCCAGGAC
>JAGOLJ010000077.1 GCA_017994125.1 Candidatus Altimarinota bacterium | reverse complement strand
TTCGCCATTCGCTTCCAGCTTCCCGCTTCCCGCCTCCCGCCTCCCACTGCTGATCATTATCCTCATTAGCTGCTTCCTGATCAATGTGGCAAAAATCTCGGCCCAGGAAAACCTCACGGCAGACAAGGCCTTTCAGCAAATGCAATACCGCACCGCCATCGAAAAGTTCCGAAAAGACTATGCCCGTGCCAAGAAAGGCACTCCTGAAAAAACACGTTGCGCCTTCATGCTGGGCGAATCTTACCGACTGGTCAATGAACCGGAAAAAGCAGAGCCCTTTTACAGCGAAGTTGTGCAAACAACCGATACCGAAAAATATCCCATGGCCCGGCTCTATTTAGCCGATATTCTTCGTCAGAAAGGAAATTGTAATGAGGCAAAGGTTCATTATCAAAAGTACCTGGAAAAGGTTCCCGGAAACCAGGCAGGCGAAGCAGGTATCCGCTCTTGTGATCTCATAACACAATCATCACAGGTCTTTACCGGATACGAAATACAGCCTGAATCTTATTTAAATTCTACTGCTGACGATTTCGCAGCTCTGTTTGCTTCTCCCAAAGCCGATAAGGTCGTTTTCACCTCCAACCGTGCCACAGCCACAGGCAAAGACTTGGACAACTGGACCGGTGAGGATTTTTCCGATCTTTTTATTTCAACGGCTCAAAAGGAACGCTGGGCAACACCAGTACTGGTCGATGAAAGAGGGTTGATAAACACTTCAGCCAATGAGGGCACTCCTTCGTTCAATGCCAAATTCTCCACCCTGTACTTCACCCGGTGTAAAATGGCTGAAAAGGAAAAACAATACTGCCAGATCTTCCGTGCTGCACAGCGGGGCTCTACATGGGATAAACCCGAACTGGTAATGGCCGACTCTTCTGGTAATTCAGGCCAGCCCTGGATCAGTCCGGATGAGTTGCGCATCTTTTTTGCCTCCAATCGTCAAGGGGGACAGGGCGGAAAAGATATCTGGATGGCCGAACGGACGGATAAACGAAAACCCTTTGATAAACCGATCAACCTCGGTGCACCTGTCAACACCCCCGGTGACGAGATGTTTCCTTATCTGTTGAATGATACCGTTCTGTATTTTGCCTCCAATTCCCATCCCGGATTCGGAGGCCTGGACCTGTTCCGGTCCGTGCTCCGGAACGGAGCCTGGAGCCAGCCTGAGAACCTGCTACCTCCAATGAATGGCAATAAGGATGATTTTGCCATCACGTTCAAAGATTCAGATAACGAGCAGGGTCTTTTTAGCTCAAATAGGGAAGGAGGAAAAGGTGGAGATGACATTTATTCCTTTAAACTGAAAACCTTGCTTTTCACACTCAGCGGCGTCGTGAGTGATGAAAAGACAAAACTTCCCATGAAAGGAGTACACGTGTACCTGATCAGTGAAAAAGGCGATTCTACTTTATGTATGACTGATGAGAAAGGCAGTTATCGATTTGGAAATGAATCTGTACACAAGGATATGTCTTATGATGTGCTTGCATCATATGAGAATTATTTTAATCAGATATTTTCAATAGAAACAAAATCCTGGCGTGAAAATCATGATTTCATAAACGACATACTTCTTATGGCCATTCCTGAAAAACCTATTGTTCTGCCTGAAATCCTATGGGATCTTGACAAATGGGATCTAAAGCCCCAGTATCAGGATTCGCTGCAGTCGCTCATCAAGCTGTTGAACGATAATCCGAAGATTGTCATTGAAATGGCTTCCCATACGGATTCCAGGGCTTCTGATGAGTACAACAATGAGCTCTCACAAAAACGGGCACAAGCTGTAGTGGATTACCTGGTTGCCAAAAACATCGATCGGGAAAGACTCATGGCAAAAGGATATGGGGAGTCCATTCCAAGGACCCTTGACGCCGATATGACCAGGGAGGGATATACGTTTAAGAGTGGAACTGTACTGACTGAAAAGTATATCCTGGGTCTGCCTTCAAAACCAATTCAGGAGGCTGCCCATCAGCTTAACCGCCGTACCGAGTTCAAAGTCATTGCAAAATAATGTATCACCATTTACAAATAAAACCCATGAAACCAATCAGGTTATTTTGTCTTTTCATCGCCCTGCTGGGAGCAGGTGTGCTTTCCGCACAGCAGGACGTCCAGCTTACACAGTACAATTTAAACCGCACCTTTTATAATCCGGCTGCTGTTGGAAGCCGCCAGGCTCTTTGTATTTCAGGAGCTTATCGTTATCAGTGGCTGGGATTTGAAGATGAGGAAAACAATAAGGTCACTCCACAAAGCATGGTATTCATGGCAGAAATGCCCGTTTATAAGATACACAGCGGTATAGGACTTTCTGTTGCCGTGGATAAAGCAGGATTTGAAAAGAATATGGATATCAGGCTCAATTACGCCTATCAGTTAAAAATCAAAAAGACTCACACACTGGCTGTTGGTTTGAGCGCGGGTATATTGAATAAAACCATTGACTTCAGCCAATTCACACCTGAAGATGATCCGCTTGTGACAGGTTCAGATGATTCTGAAAGTGCCCTGGCCCCGGATTTTGGAGTGGGTGTGTTTTATAGCATCCTGGATAAGTTCTTTGCAGGTATATCTATGACTCACCTACTGCAACCAGAGATGGAAATAGGAAATGCCAGATACAACATTGCATCTCATTATTATCTCCTTGCCGGGTACGATATCTCTCTTATCAATAACCGGGATACCCGCTTGGTGCTTACTCCATCCCTTCTGCTTAAAACCAGTATCCTTTCAACCCAGTTGGATGCTGATTTAACCATTACCTACAATGACCGCTTCTGGGGTGGCTTGTTCTATCGGATGCAGGATGCGGTGGGCATTATGGCGGGAGTCAAGCTCTTTGATTTTTCTATTGGATTATCCTATGATTACACCCTGAGCTCATTGTCTGATGCTGGTAGCAAAGGAAGCCCCGAGATATTTTTACGTTATTGTTATCCGATGGTGCCCAAAATCAAATTCAGAAGTCAGTATAATACAAGGTACCTTTAGAAGATATAATTCCGTCTGTTCGAAGGACAGAATTCCTGAAATAACAAGACACTGGTCACTGGAGCTGTGTAAGAGGTCTCAAGGTTGAAAGATTATTTGATATAAATTTTCACCAAAACATCGGTGTAAATTACCACCAACCTTCTTTGACAAAACTGAATTTAAAAGTCACAAGTAAAACCATATCAACTCTTTATATCTCCAAGATAGGAACAATCCGGTTGCAACTTTTAAACGTTAGGGGCGCGGCAATAAAGCCCACGGCGAAAGCCGATGGGCTTTTTTGATTTTCGAATTCGCGATGATCCGATACTGGATTTCGTCGTTTTTCATTACCTTTGTATAAAATTACTCAAATGGTCACTATATTGAAATATGGTTCAGACAAAAAGAAGATCAAAACGTTGCTTGAACATTTAAAAAATCTGCAAAGCCGTTATGGGATTGATGCGTATAAGTATTGCGGTGTGATCTCCCTGGCTGAAGAACCGCTTTTTATACAAAAAGAATTGAGAGATGAATGGGAATAAGATCTTTGTCGATACCAACATCATTCTTTACTTATTAAATGGTGACAAGACCTTGGCTGAACTTCTCAATGGTAAGCAGATCTATATTTCATTTATCACCGAACTGGAATTACTCAGTTATTCGCAGAATTCAAGGAAAGACTTAAAAATCATTAAAGAGTTACTCAATCAGTGCGTCATTATCGATATTAATGATGAAATTAAAGAATTGGTCATCGAATTGAAGAAAAAGAATCATTTCAAGATTCCCGATGGGATCATCATCGCCACAGCAATCTATCTTGACTTACCGTTAATAACTGCCGATCAGGATTTCAAAAAGGCAGATTTGCTGAATCTGATCTATTATGAGCGCTAATCATTCCAGGTCATAGAAGAGCACTACCCACTGAATTCAGCTCATCCGGTTGCAACTTTTGAACGTTAGGGGAGCCAAAGTGAACAAGGCGGCAGAAATGCCGCCTTGTTCTTTGATTATCAATGGTTTTGGTGGTTGCAACTCTTCCATTTTTGAACAACGAGTTTTTCAGCAAAGATGCAACCAAGTATCTTCTTTTTAGTATTTCTATCCGCTTTCCTATAGTACTCTATCAGGTGGAAAAAACGGTTAGACTGACCACCTCTTTTGTTGGCTTTTATCTTCCCTTCGGAAAGCATAAATGCGTAATGTTGGTATGCTTAACGCAAACTAATTTAATCATTTATGCCTAATAAATTAACCATTATGAGCAAAGTAAAACAGATTCTACAGGCCTTCAGGGTCGTCCTTACAATCGCCTCCAGCTGTTTGAGGAGATTGAACGTGCTGATTTACATCAACTGTCGCCCCATCGTTATGAGCACATCGCATGGAACTGGCCGGTGAGTCATTGCGCAAACAACAACTATCCTGGAATTAGAGACGAATAAGAAAAAACAATGCAGAAGTGTATATTTATATAACGATCGGATGGAAGATAAAATCCAGGAATATGAGGATAAAAAAGGGTGGTCAATTCGCACCGGAAATCGGGTGGTCAGTTTAAACCGTTAAAGGATGGTCAGTTTGTCCGTTTTATGCAAGATGACGACAGGACATTGACGGCAAGCTTATCGCCATACTCAGGGGAATTTGAAATCTCCAGGAGGATCATAATGACTTACTCGCCAGATCAGAAACTCAAATCTGGTATTTACAAAATAAAAATTTATAATAAGGATACCTATGCCAGTAGCTGTCAACTTCGATTAAAATAGACAATGCCGCTTTGTTTCTTATGCTTTCTTATCTTTCTATTGCCGGATTACCGCTGTCATTCAGCTGGTAAGCCGGCTTTTTAAGGGAACTTACAAGGCAGTGGTCATTGGAAAGATAACCCCTGAGTAAAATTAAGTGAGGTTTGATCTGATTTCTTCCAGACGTTTAATGTTTTCTTGTACCTCAAAACAATTACTGCGTTCAGAAAGTAAAATCTGCTCAAGCGTTTTAGTCTCATTACGGATATATAATAAAGAC
>JAGOLJ010000076.1 GCA_017994125.1 Candidatus Altimarinota bacterium | reverse complement strand
GAACAAAGTTTCTGATATAAAAGGCCATGCTACCGAAATCGGGAAGGGCATTAACCAGTCCTGGTGGACGGCCTGGGGCGGTCTTTGGGGGCAGTATAAATATGCTTTTGCCCTGGTGCCATCCGCGCTGATTGTTTTTGTGGTGGTGATGCAAATCGCGAAGATGCCAACATCTATTAATAGCGCGGTGACAGTCCCGGTGGTTGATACTTCAAGCCAAAAGGCTATGACTGAAGAAACCGGAGACATGGGTATCTATAGCACGGGCGCAAATAGCGTTGATGCAACTAGTGCCGATGCGACGGCAAGTGTTTTTAGTGCCGGGGGATTGCAGGAAGGTACGCAGTCCGGAATTGTGACTTTTTCCGGTTATTCGGTGTTACCGCAGGAATATCGTGAAAGGTATTTAAGCCAGATGGAAATTGATCAGCAAGCGGTGACCGGTGGCGGTGAAGCGGTTTCAGTTTCCGGTGAGCAGCCATCTTTGCTTATGCAGAGTGTTCCTGTACAGCAGGGTTCTTCCAGTGTGTTACAAAAGAGTGTTACGGGTGTTCAACCACAAGCGGTTACCGCCGAGAATGTGCAGTTAAAATCGCTGTCAGTGCCTGATCAGCAAAATAATGTTGATGAACAAACGCAAAATAGCAATCGCACTTTGAGTGACAACGGCAGCGTTGTTGCTCCGGAGGTGGTTCTGCCGACTACTTATAACTCTGTGATCCCGGCTGCCTCTACGGGGACGGCTGAGATGGAGCTGGTTAAGTCCGCAGTGACGCCGGCCGCGAAGGTTCCGGCAACGGTTAACTCTATTATTGCGGAGCCTTCAGTTACAACACCTACAGGTACAGGTGGTAATACCCAGGCAACAACTTCATCTGCGACGCCGGTGGTCCCCATGATGGTAGTGGCTCCTACGGCGATTTCTTCCTATACAATTGATTATGAGACTTCAATGACGGATGCAGACAAGTTGTCGCTGGAATCAAGAGTTATCAAGAGTCTTGCCGACGGCAAAAACGTTGCCTATGTTAAGGTTTCCAAAAACACAGACGGTTATATCCAGGTGGATGTTTATTTTAATGATGGTTCCAAATATACGGCTTATTATACGAGTGGAGCTTCCGGTGGAACCTGGCAGGAAGTCCGCTATACCAGCAAGAGTACCGGTGGAGTGATTGAATATACCAAGCTTGGGACAGAGGAGGTTCTTGAATATACACGTTCAGCTACGGATACGACAGGAACCGGTTCAACGCTGTTAAACAGCTCGAATTCACGTACTACAAATGTTGTTAACAACGTTTGTACTTTAGTTGGGTGCAGATAGACACTATTGGTCTTTTTGAATGAGGCCAATACTGATCCAGAGCGGGATCATGATTTGGGCAAAAAGAAGGCTGTTTACAAAGAGGGAATGGATTAGCAGGGCGATGAAGCCGCTGAATAAGGCAAGGGAAAGAGTCTGGCGTAGTGGCGCGGGGGCTTTGCTGCGTTTTATGTCTATTGCTGCGCGTGTTTTTTTTGACTGTGTGCGTAGGTTTTTCCAGTTTTGTTTTAGGAGAAGGAAGATCATCCAGATAAAGGCAATAAGCCCGGCAAAGCCGGTGGTAGCCAGAATAGTGAGCAGGCTTGAATCTGAGCCGCTGGCGGAATGAATGGTGGTGTCGGTTACATAGCCTTCGTTGTAGTTTACGTAGCGGAGAGTGTTGTAGCCGCTGCCAAGGAGGGGGCGTTTGCCAATCAGCTCCCAGGTTTGTTCATAAGCTTTTAGGCGCAGGCGGGCGGTTGGATCGGGGTTTTCGGCGCTTTGTCCGGTGATGCTGGTGATACTTTGGGTCAGTTCACCCATTCTTTCGGCAACGCGGGGGACAGTGGTAAGGGCAATGATGAAGATGAGGGCGCTTATGGCTAACAACTTCCAGGAGCGCAGAAGGCCGATGATGATAATGACGGCGGCTAAAGCCAGGTAAGCGGAACGTGAGTAGGTGAGAAAAAGGGCGGCGGCGTAAATGATGGTGAGGGCAAGGTAGCCCAGTTTAGGGGTGAGCTTTTTGGAATCAAAAAAGAGCGAAAGGGAAATGGCAATAACGAAGGAAAGATAGCCACCAATGAAGTTTGGATCCAGCCAGGTGGAAACCAGCCGGCCCATGTGCGGATCCCAGCCGTATTCTTCAAGCGCTGTAAGATTGGGGTAAATGACTAACTGAATAAATCCGGCGATGCAGATTAAAAAGGCGGCGGCGAGAATGGCGCGGATGATTTGTGTACGGTCGCGTTCGGGATTGGCGGATTTTTTGAGGATGTCGACTGTAATCAGAAAAACGGATACGTAGCCAATCAGGCGTACCAGATACATGGAGCTTATAATAACTTCTGTGGATTGAAGGAAAGTGAGGGCATAGATCAGTGAAAGGGCGGCGATGGTGAAGAAAGCGGCAAGAGGTTTGTTAAGATCTGTTCGTGGAATTTTTTGCCCGGAGGTGATCTTTTGAAAGATCCATACCGCCAGGTAGATAAGTACGGCTAAATCGCTTGCAAGCATGCCGTTTTCGGGGCCGAAGGGCAGCCGGCCAAATTCACCAAGTACTGGCAGGAGGATCAACAGGTATAATCCGTATTTTAAATTATTGCGTACAAGCGCGATGATCAGGATGATTATTGACCAGGTAACGGTGTCTTCGGGCCTTGTGGCAATGTTAAACGCCAATATGGCGGCGGTCAGGCTGGCCAGGAGATAGAGGAAGATTTTTTTTATGATGGTGTTCAGAAAGTTAGGTTATTTGGGTTGAGTATATTATAAACTATGTTTTGGGTCTAAAAATTAATAATTAATTTAAATAAATTTAAGATTAGTCTGCTAAATTTTGGTCCAAACTATCTGGTAATTTTATTTGCACTAACATTGTTAGTGCATTATACTGATTGTAGTAATCAATAGCTAATAAATTTATGACTACGCTTACAATCAGAATTGAGGAAAACCTTAAAAATGATGCTTTTAATTTGGCTGAAAAACTGGGTATTCCGTTAACATTGGTTGTTAAATCGGCATTGAAGAGTTTTGTTGAAACGAAACGAGTGGTAATAGGTTCCCCAAAACAAATAAAGGTGACACCGGATGTGCAGAAAAAAATGGATAAAATTGGGAGATTATTATCTAAAAGCAGGAAAACGTGAGGTTAATTTTAACCAGATCGATTGTTCTAAGAGAATATTGTGGTTATGAAAATATTTTCCCGCTGGAAGTAATCAAGAAGGCCGCTAGAAAAGCTTTGGGAGGGCTTGGGAACCTTATTAGAAATCCATTCAAGTATCCATTTACAATTCTTCGGAAAATACCCTTAACGGCTCCTGGAGGTGCTGGAAGGGCCATTTTTCTGATTCAGACCAGGGATAATGATGCGGTTTTAGTTTTGTTGCGATTGAAAAATGACAAGTTGATCGGGAATAATATTAGTTTGCATAATAAAAGGTTAATTATACTGCTAAAGAGTAATCTGGACATGATTTTGGAAGATTTGGGCAATGGCAGTTATGAGGAATTTGGATTATAATTACTCCGTACTAACATTTTCCTATGCTCTCAGAAAAAAGACTCCCGGAAAGAAAAAAACTGCTTATTGCAACAGCTAATCCGGGTAAGCTTCATGAAATTAAGGAGATTCTGGATGGCCTGGATTATGAAATGGTTGGACTTTCCGATCTTGGTATTAAAAACGACTTTGTGGAAGAAGGCGACAGCCATCAGGAGATTGCCATGAATAAAGCCTTATATTTCCACGGGAAGTCAGGTTTGGTGACTCTGGCGGATGACAGCGGGATTGTTGTGGATGCTCTTAAAACCGAGTTGGGGATTAAGACAAGGCGATGGGGGGCGGGGGATAAGGCTACTGATGAAGAGTGGCTGAAGTATTTTATGAAAGTTATGGAGCGTGTGCCGGATGCGCAAAGAACGGCGCGATTTGTCTGCTGCGCCTGCATTGTTGATGAAAGCGGGGGCTCACATATTTTTGTAGGGCAGACAGAAGGATTCATTACGCGCCAGATTGAAGCTCCTATTAAACATGGTTTGCCATTGAGTTCGGTTTTTAAGCCGGAAGGGCATGATAAAGTTTATTCAGCCCTTGATCCCAAAGATAAAAATGGGATCAGTCACAGGGGCAAAGCAGTGAAAGCGGTGCGGGAGTTTTTGGGAAAAATGAGTTAAGTCCCATAGGCAACTTTTTATTTGCGGCCTTATTTTTCAGCGACAGCAATTATGTTAGCCGTAAGGATAACATTGAGAGCGTCTTTGCCCATATATGACGCCATATAGGTTTTAATTACCAGATCTACAAAAGTCCTAACAAGCCAGGTGATGGTCCCTTTTTTAATGAATTTTGTCGGATAAACGGAAATCTTTTCAAAATTGCTGTCCCTTAGAATCATAGAAAGGCTGGTCTTGTTGAAAGAAATTTCATGAGTGAAGTCTCCATAACGGCTTGGTGAGGCAAAAATTGGGGAATCGGCATTGGGTACTTTTAAAATTAATCTTCCTTTATGGTTTAATTTACTGTGAATAAGTTCTAATAGAGTAAGAATGTTATCTTTTTTAATGTGTTCCAATACATCGATTAAAAGAATGGCGTCAAAGTTTTCTTTGGTGGTGATTAGGAAGGAGGATAAGTCATTTTTGAAGATATGCGCATGAGGATTTTCCTGTGAAGCGATTTTGTATTCCATTTCGGATAGTTCAACCCCCCAAAGGTTATTGAATCCTTTTTGGTGCAATGCTTTTAGCAAATTGCCGGTTCCACATCCCAGATCGATAATTTTATCAGTAGGCTTGATAAAATCGATGTATTGCGGCAGTACATATTTCATGTAAAAATTTTGGTCGCGGCCCTGAACATAGTGCTGGTAGTGGCTCTTATAGTTGGCAAGTACCCCATATATTGGACACGCATTCTGAAGAGAGTGCATAATGTATATGCATAACCAATATAAATATGGGTCACAAAGGCCGTATCGCTGCTGATATCAGACAGCAGATCATTTCCAGGA
>JAGOLJ010000075.1 GCA_017994125.1 Candidatus Altimarinota bacterium | reverse complement strand
CCGGAGGACAAAGATTGATGCCGATTAAAGGCCTGCCTTCGCCTGCGGATTGAACGGAAAGCGTTGGAGCTTGGGGAGAATTTTCGAGTGCGTTTTCGGCGGAGTTTCCGGGTACGCTTTCGGCGGGAGTGCCCAAATATTCGGATGGTTTAAGCTGGCAGGCAAGATCATCGGCGACCCTGATTTGCGGCGAGATGACGCCATATTTTAACAGGCGGGTTTTACTAAGTTCGTCACGGACGGTGATTTCTGAACAATGGCGGAAGTTTTCACTGATTAACTGCTGGTTTGATTTAAGGCCGATTTTATCGACTCCGACGCCATAAATCACAACATCCCTGTGCTGGGTAACGGCCTGATTGATGATACCGCAGTAATACCTGACATTGTCGTTTTGGGTAAGGCCCTGGTCGTGGAAGAGCGTGCCGCCGCCGATAATCACGAGCTGGGCCTGGGTGAGCGCATGGTCAAACCAGGCATGGTGGTGAGGCACGGCCTCAACATCATGGATTTTACGGGTGATTTCGGGATTGTAGGATGCGACGATTGTACGGTGCTGCGGATATTTTTTAATGATGGCAGCCAGCATCAGCTCGTCGCCGATATTGGGAATGCCGTAATAACCACAAACCAGCGCGATGGGGAGTTTAAGTTTTTCAATTTTCTGGAGCTGTTTTTTGGGGTAGTCGTAGTAAAAGGACGCATTGACGGGGAAGCCTGTTTCCGGCTTGGGCATGGCTAAAACCTGTTTGTATAGTAACGCCGCCTTGTCGGGATTATTCATCTGGTAAAGCCAGGTATCGGCTTCATAGACCAGCGGTTCGGCCAGGTGGGGATAATAGGATTCGGCCTTCTGGAAAGCTTTGATGGCCATCTGGGCATCTTTGATTTTCTGGTAGCAAAGGCCCAGATGCAGAAAGATCAGGTAAAGATAGGATGGGTCTTCCACCGGGGGATTGTTGGCAAGTTTGGACAGGATTTCACGCGCTTCCGCGAGTTCGCCAAGATTATATTTTTCACGCGCCAGGAAAAAACGGAGATGGTGGTTTTCTGGCTGGCTCTTGAGCGATTTCTGAAGAATTTTTATGTTCCTAAGGATTGTATTCTGGTTTTCACGAGCGTCTTTGTGGTGAATGACAGTGATGTTTTTTACAACCCGGAAAGCTTTTTTCTGTTCTTCCGTTAGATCAAGGTATTCATGTACCGGCATCGCAAAATGCAGGCCGGGAAGGTTGCGGAAAATGCGCGCGGTTAAAAGTTCGGTTTCGCCTGAATAGCGGTAATTGACGTAATAACCGATGACATCGGGTGGCGAATTGAGGATGGTTTCCCGGATCAGGTTCTGGTTTTCCGGATCGAGTTCATCATCGGCGTCCAGGTAAATGATCCAGTCGCCGGTGCATTTGCTTAAAGCGAAATTACGGGCGGCGCTGAAATCATCCACCCATTTGAAATCAAAAATTTTATCAGTATAGTTAAGCGCAATCTCTTTGGTCTTGTCGGTCGAGCCTGTATCAACCAGGATAATTTCATCGCAAAACGAGAGTAATGACTTAAGCGCCCGGGCAATATTATCCTGTTCGTTTCTGGCGATGATGAAGGCAGAGATTTTTAGCATCGGAACGATCATAACCGGATATCAACGCTGTTTACAAGCAAACTATTTTTTGCAGGACTTGATGGGGTCGCAGGAGGCTGAATAATCATCAACAGCCTGACCGCTAAACCATTTGCCGCAGGTGACGTTGAATGTGATTGATGCATCATGTGGGATTTCGCCGTTTGCGCATTCGGGGATATGACGGCAGTTAACGCTGATCAGCGGGGCCTGATAATAGGTTTCATTAATGGAAGAATCATATTTTTTTTCGCAAAGCTCTGAATTATAGTTTGCCACATCCAGCCTGATGCCCTGCCAGGTTAAGTGATATGATGTGTTGATAAGGCCATCAAGACAATCCTGCAGAGTTGCGTATTTGGGGCTCTGATCGCTTTCCTCGCAGGAAATCGGGGATTCACCCTGGACGCAGCGGGGCAGCGGATCACAGTAAGGGATGGTGGTTGCGCAGGTTGGAATCGGGTCGCAGGTGAGGTAGCTTTCGGCTTTGGGGGATTCACCCTGGGCGCAATCCGGCACATTGTCGAAAATGACAGGGAATGCCTGGGGGTTCTGGTCAAAATAGTAGGGGTTGGGCATGGAAAAATTCGAGGTCGTTGGAATATCGGCCTGATATGGATACCTGTAAGGAGCCTCCTTGTTGTTGCGTGCCGGCACCGGATCGCAGCTTTTGGCATCCGGGCAAACAGGCAAATCGCAATTGTCTTTAACGGGGTCCTGTTCCGGCGTGCATTCGGCCCTGTGGAATGGTTCGCAGACTTTGATGCTTTGTTTGGTTTGCGGATTTATTCTGTACCAACGATTAGTCTGAAAATAATAATCGGGGTTTGGTTTGCCTTCAGTTGAAATACCGCTTACGGGAACGGTTGGACAGTCGGGAATGGGGCGGCAGGGCAACTTTGCATCCGGCTCGATGCCAGCATCGGCATTAACTACTATGATGTTCTCATCCACTTCAACACGGCCACCGCATGATGGCGTAGCGAGCGCAGCGAGCGTACCAAGAAATGCTGCCATCCTGGCGGATGTGCGGTTAAGGATACGATTTAAAGCGGGAGACCGCTCTTGAGATAATTGAGATTGAGAGGTGGTGATTATTTCCCGTTGTCCTTCCATAATTTTGTTGTATTAAAAAATAAATACAATTAAAGGACGGAACTATGACTGCTTTCTTATTTTTTGTCAAATTTAAGCGACGGGAATAGAAAACAGGCCTGTGGGAGGGCTTGGAAAAAGGCTTTGGAGAGGCCGAGGTGAGGAGGGCGGGTGAGGAGTCCTGGAAAAACGGTGCCGGTTAATGGTTAATGCACCAGATCGACGATTAAAATGATGGTTAGGGCTAAGATAAGGGCTACAGCTGGGACTAAAAGGAAATTTAGGATTTTTTTCATTTTTGTTTGTGAGCTGATTTAAAATAATTTTTATTTTTGGGCTCGTTTGGGCTCGCCTAACCCTATGTATATTTTAACATAATTATTCTACTTTAGCAAATGCCAAAATAGAAAGATGATTATAAGAAATGGAATTACTCTTTTAGCTTTTATCCTTCACGAAATTCTGTTGCCTCAAGCGCTTCATCGTTGGCGGTGGGCTGGGCGGGTTTGCGGACAAGGGCCATCATTTCGGGTGTGATGGTTTTGGTGAGGAGGAGCATGCCGACATATATTATTGCACCAAGCGGTAACAGGATGAGGATGTTTTTGTTCTGCAGAATGGCGTAGCTGGGGTCTTTTAGGAAGTACAGGACTACGCCCATTACAAGCGCGGCGAACATGGATTTGAAGGTGTTTTTGAAACTAATGGAGAAATCTATGTAATGTTTGGCGATGAGATAACTGGCAATGGCGACATAAGCTTCGGTGAGGACGTTGGTGAAGGCGGCTCCACGTATGCCGAAGTAAGGAATGAGAATTAGATCGATGATGATGGTTAGCCCAGCACCGACGGCGTTACGGATTAAGAGCTTGGTCTGGCGGTTATCGGCGACCAGGATGAATCCAAAAAGTGAATTGATAAAAGAAAAGGCGAGGGCAAAGATGAGGATCTGGAGGGCTGTATCCGAGCCGAAAAATCCGCTTTGCAGGTTGCTTAAAAATTCGGGGCTGGAAACGATGGCGACGATGGGGTAAGCAAGGACAACGGTGCCGGCGACTATGGGCCAGCTGCCCATGACGAGGAAGTCATAGGCGTACTGGATGATTTTTTTATGGCTGCCGTCTTTGCGGGCGATGGCTCTTGTAAGTACAGGTAAAACGGCGTTCATAAAATAAAGCGGTATAATGCCGACAGCTTCGAGCATGCGCATGGGGACACCGTATAAACCTACTTCGGTGGGGCCTTTGATGAAGGAAAGGAGGACCGACCCGATGCGAAAATAGATGGTGTTAAGGATAAGGGCTATGCCGTATGGCAGAGCTTTAACCATTACATCTTTCATAAAATCCATGTCGAAGCGGAAGCCGATTTTAGTGAATTTGCGGGCGTAATAATGGCAAATTAAATACATAGTGGCGTTGCCGGCTACGCCTGCCCAGATGAGCTGATAAAGGCTGTTGCCGGTGGTATCGGCAAATTGGGCGGCGGTGGCCTGTCCGGGGATGAGGGTGTGGGGGAAGAGGATGTAAATAACAAAAGCCATGTAGCCCACGGTAACGAGTTTGCCTGCCACGGAAGCCCAGGAGTTATATTGCATTTTAAGGTGTACCTGCAGCACGGAAGAGATGGTGCTGGTCATGATGTTAAAAACGGTGGCAATGCCGGCGATGATAATGGCAATGGGGATGCGTGTTCCAGCATATTTGGGAACCATGAAACCAGCGATGCCCGCAACAATAACCATTAGGACCACAACAACGGTGCGTATGGTCATGATGTTGCCAATAATCATGGGGATCTTTTTTTCATCTTTGGCCATTTCACGGACGCCGATTGTATAAAGGCCAAGGTCGGCAACGATGCCGAAGAAAGCCAGAAATTCAAAGGCCGTGATGTATTCGCCATAACCGGCCTTGCCCAGATAGTTGGTGATCATCTTGATGATGACGATACCAATGAGGGCGATGGCGGTTTTGCCGATAATCTGGGCAATGGTGTTCCAAAGGATTTTGCGGGCGGTGGACATTTTATTCAATTACAAATTACAAATTACAAATTACGAATGATGAATTAGAGCAGGTGTACTTTATATTAAATCCTTGTTCCGGGGTAGCGGGCGCAACTTGACTTTTTTTTTTGATGTAAAATTAAGTGATTGCAAATAAAAATAAATCATATTTATTAAATAAAAATATATGAAAAACTGCTTTCAATTGGCAAATAAATACAAACTTTTAATAACGCCGGCGCGCATGGTTTATGACGAAAGAGGAACAGACCGCGTACCGCAGCAATCAGAAAGTGGAAACAAGACCGATGTAGCCAAGTATAAAGCTTTGGAAAAAGAAACGGGGAAAACACGGCAAGAACTTGTGGAATGGGGGAAAAATTTTGATTTTGATCAGAATGGCCTGGATAAATTTGATAAAGACAATTATAAACCGGA
>JAGOLJ010000074.1 GCA_017994125.1 Candidatus Altimarinota bacterium | reverse complement strand
ACAAAAGATAAAACCAGATCTTGGCAAGCTGGCAATAACGCTAGTCATGGCGTCAATATTGTTCACTGGAAACAGCTATGAAATTTCCAGAGCCACAGAACCTGCTGCCAGCACAAATGCGGAGGCCGACAAAGCTGTTTATGAAAATGAACAGGTCTGCAAATATGAGATTCGCGCCTATATTGAAGCAGAACTGCCCAAGTTCCGCGATTTTGTCGACCAGCATTTCCAGAATAAAAGTTCTACTAAATCCTTGCTGGATATCGCTTTTGCCAAATACGGCGAGTTCCGCCAAAAACTGATCAATAAACTGAGCCTTTATTACCCGCCGGCCGGATCAAACGTAGTGATGGTCGGCAGCGCGCCTTCTGAATGTTTCTCACTGGTCCAGCAGGCGGAAAGTGACGCCCAGTCTTTTATTGTCCGCAAGGTGGAAGTAACTTCATCGGTTAAAAAAGTGACGGCAATTATGGATAAATACAAACAAATTAACCAGAAACTGGCCTTACTGAACCAGACTTTCCTCAATGTAAAAAACCTGATGGACAAGTTTGCCAAGAAGCTCCCCTGCTATATCAAAGACTGTAATTCGGGATGATCTGTTTAATCATTAACATCAATGAAAAATAAACTGAAAAAATTAGGGATAGTGACGGGTATTGCGTTAGGCATTGCGATGGTTTTATTTATGGCCTCAACAAAAGCTAAAAAGGCCGAATTTGAAACAATGTATACGGAATGCGTAGGGATGCTGCTTGGAGTTGATTCGCAAACGCTTGACCGTTTTAACGCCAACGGATGGCCGGCTGACTTTAAGGAAAAATACGATAAAAAAAGAAAGGAGCTGGAAAATTCCCTCTATAGTGACTGGAGTAAATCTCCAAGCACGCTTGTTTCCGAATACCACGCAAACGTAAATAAAGAATTCAACAAATACATTAAAAAGATGATTACCGGGACCAGGGATTTTGAAAACAAAAAAGATACTGATCCCAATTCACGCGCTCCGGAAAGAAAACCAGATGGCTCTCCCGGTGATTGTACGGCTGACAACTACAGCACCTACTGCGTTGCCTATAATATCTATTCCAGCCCCAAATATGGCTATAAAGCCCTAAGAGATATTCTGACCTGCCGTAAAGTCGAAATCTATGATTCGCAGGTTGAGAGTGAAAAGCCACAATACCAGGATGCAGCGGCCCTAGCTGTTGGGGCAAAAATCACAGGTATAGATACCCAACTTGATAAGGCCAAGAAAGCTCTCGATCAAACGCTTTCTGCCTATGACCAGCTTAAAACGGCGTGGGCGCTCCATAAAAAATATATGGCTGTTTATGAAAAACTGCTGCAATACCGCGATTATATTTCTGAAATCAGGCGTTCGGTAGAAGTTTTCCCGGCTAAATTTATCGATGCCTCAACCACCAAGTGCATATAATGAAAAAAATCATTTACACAATCGGGTTCCTGATGTTCGCCACAGCGCTGATTAAACCAATCATAGCGCTGGGAGCCGGCCAGTCTTATGGAGAAGATATCCCATGGACTACATCGAATCTGTTTTCAAAGCTGTTTCCGGAAGGGATGCAAACAAGCATGTTTGAAAGTTTCGGGACAAAATCAGAAGAAGATGCCGGCCAGGATCTTTACCTTAAAATTCTTAAAAAAAATATTGTTGATCCTGAGCAGCAGGCTGTAAAAAATCTGGCCGGACGCTATGGCATTCCGCCAAACGACCTTGAATTTATCCGTGCCGGGAGTTACCAGCCAATACTGGCCAAGCGCCCAACCATGTCCCAGGAAGACCTGATAAAGAAAGTTACGGAGATCCAGGGCAAGTTTGATGAGGAATATTCCCGTCTGCAGCTTCAGGCTGATCTGGATGCAGCTACTTCACCAAGTGAGGTTTTTGCCAATGATGATCTGAATGATTCCGGATTTGACCTGATTAATGACCTGCGCATGATTGAAGACCTGCTGTTTTTAAAGACCGATCCGATTGATATCGGCAAGGCTTATGACCAAAGCAAAGATACCGGTTCAGGATCAGAAAGTGGACCAACACCGCCACCACCCGGACAAACACAGGCAACGCCAGCCGAGCCATTGCCTCAAACTCCTCAGGTTACGGGAACCCAACAAACGCAGCAGCAATCAACTCAGGAAACAGGACAGCAGGAACAATGTCCCCCCGGAATGGAACCTGTTCCGGAAACAACGGCCGGGCAGCAACAACTGGCAAGCCAGGGAATTGGGCAAAACAGCTGTGCCGCGGATAGCGAACTAGCTAAGGCGTTGGCTGAGGCTGAAAAGAAATTGGCCTCAACCGGCCAGAAAAAGCCCGTCTGCCAACCTGCTGGGACCGGAACGTCAGGAGCAGGGGGAGCCGGCGGAGCAGCAGGTGAAGGTGAGGGTACCGGCACTGGAACTCAGGCCATAACTGCAGCCGGGGTCGATTTCATGCCCGAACTTCCTGCTCCAGAAACGCCGCCGGTACAACCGGCCTCAGGTGGCACATGGAAAAAAGACCAGGAGTGCACCGATATCTTCTGCATAAAAATTAACAAATATTATGAAACGCCGAAATCCAAATACAACGACCCTGATACCTGTATTGCCTGCCATATGGAAAAAATTTATGACCAGCTTAAAACGACCATGTCCCATAGCGTTTCGCCAAACAAAATCCCCGGAAACATGATTGAAACGCCAAAATGCAAGAATGGCCTGAGCGCCTCACTGGGAGCAGTTTCCATGAATGTAAATGTCCAGTTCATGCCAATTCAAACTCCGCTTAATGATGATCTTATTCTGGATTCCGACCTGCAGAATGATTACCAGTATTTCTGCCAGGTGACTGCCTTTTTCCCAGCTGAATTATGCAAACGGCTTACTGCTCCAACACAGGAAATCCGCTATGAAGACCCCCCTATTTTACAGGAACAGGTGGCAAAAAGAGTTATGGCAACAGCATCAGACACCGATACCTTTACCATGGTGACGGAAAAAACCGACCAGGGTGTAACCAATGCCCAGGTTCAGCAGGAAGAAGCTATTGCCGAAATGGAAGCAGAAAGATCATCCAACCCTAATGTGGTCTTTTACAAGACTTTGGTAAAAGAGGTAGATCAGATGAATATGTACTTTTTAAACTACTATGAAATCCTGAAATCCCTGCATGACGAAGTTCCCGGCTATCCCAAATTCCGCGCCTGCTATGAATTTAAAAACAAGAAGACATGCTCATAGAAACTAAAAAAAGAGTGTTTACGGATATAATGAAGCGCCTTAAGGCAGCTATGACTTTAGGTTTTATTGTCATATCTTTACTGATGCAGGTAACTTTGGGAGCACCAAAGGCAAGTGCCCAGATTGGCAGCAATGAGACACCTACCGGCACAGGCCAGGAAGCCGTATGCCGCGGAGACCGCAATTGGGCGGCTTACGGCGCAGCCATCTGGAACCAGTTTATGGATCCGGAAGATCTATACCAGTATTATCTGGATATACTCTACCGTTCCGACCTGATGGGTCCGATTCTGCATATTTCCGGTAATTACTGCTGGTACCAGGATATTTATGGCCTGATAAAAAGAGCTGACAAGGCCAGAGAACAGGTGCGAACAGCTTTTTATAATTGCACATCCACAGACCAGCTGGTTAATAATTATTACAGACTGGAAGCGGAAATATATTTCCTAAGGAATTACGTGCAGAAAGTGCAGGTGGGAAAGGAAGAAAAATACCAGTTTGTAACCAATCCTGACCAGAAATGGCTTAATTTTACGGACAGCATGTTTAAGAGCGCTACAGAAAAAAGAGATTATTATAACCAGCTTAAGGGAAAATTCGGGGGCAGGCTGGCGGCTTATGACAGCTGCCGGAATGATGATATGGATTCCCTGGTTTTCCGTTTTAAAGAGGATATTGAGTTTCTGAAAGATACTGTAAAGCAGGCCGGCAAATCGATCTCCCAGAAAGCGGGAAGGCTGGCCGGAACGGCAACAGGTCTTTGGAATTCCATAAAGAGCGGTGAATATTTTACTAATATGCTGCAGGCCAGGATTAACGGGATGCCGTGTCCGGTACTTGGGACACTAATTGGCAGTGAGGAGCAGAAAAAAGCGGCGAAAGAGGAATGTAAAGCCGCACTGGATGACATTATGGCAGCGATCGACAGGAATTCACCTGCCTGGAGCATGATTACCAACTACGATGTCCATACTACAGCCCAAAATGTTAAGAACCAGTCTAAGCAGATTCTCCAGGACACCGATGCCATGGCGAGATATGAACTGCAATATTACGAAGGCTCCGATTTTATGGCCAAGGAACTGGTGCAACGGCTTAACGCCCTATACAACATTATTGATGCGACCATGCCTTACGAAAAGAAGACCATTAATTGCGTAAGGGCAATTGAAAATGCACAATGTTCAAATATTTCCGTGGGAGGATAAAACATGAGATGTTGATAAAAAAAATCCCCGGGCTTCATGGGGATTTTTTTTAATTTTTTGTTTTGGGCTTTCTAGGGCTTCTATATTGAATTTCTTATGTTCCGGCCGGTTTATCAGGTCTGGCGGAGAACATAGGAGAGGATTGTACCTTTCATGCGCTCCCTCCATTGCGCATTTTCGCGATGAGGCGCCGATCCGGATAATACTTCCAGATATTCATTATTATTTTTTTTGCAGTATGGGCATGATGTCTTTTTAGACGAGATTGAGATGCCGCAGTTTTCGCAATTGAAGATCATGTGTTTTGTTTGAATTCTATTACGTAATGGTCGTAACCCATCCGTGCCCCTTCTTCAGGATTTTCGGTATTAGGAGGGGTGATTTTGGTTGTAGATTTTTCTTCGTGGAGGTCTGAGGTGCTGTAGTTTTCAGTTATTTCTGGTCTTTCTTCTTTAACCTGGAATTCCGGAGATGATGATTTCTTCGTTTTTTTTGCGGTTTTGATTCCTTTTTGAGCGATTTCTGATTCGGTTTTAGCCAGTTTCCTCAGCCTGGCTTCTTCCGATTGTTTGGCCTGCTCATCCAGGAACAAATCCACATCGCTTTTTCTGATTCTGTATACCCTGCCCAGTTTGCTAGCCTTCAGCTTCCCCTGTTTTATAAATTTTAGAACCGTGAACGGGTGTATTTGCAAGATTTGGGCTACCTGGTCGGGTGTAAGTACTGAATCCTCCATTTCGGTAAACTTTAATTAACTTATATATCCTATCTTAAAGTTTACCATATTTTAGTCAATTTTCGAAATATAAACCCAATATTTATTTATCCGAGTCACTTTTATCATACGTATTTTAACTTTGCAATACTTTTTTACATTTTCATTAATTTGATTAAATTTTATTAAACTTTGTTTAAACAAGTTTTGCACACCTTTCACACTTGTCTTTTTGTTAATATATTATAC
>JAGOLJ010000073.1 GCA_017994125.1 Candidatus Altimarinota bacterium | reverse complement strand
ATGGTCGCCTACTTTAACATTCAGATACTCAAGATGTCCGTAAAGCGTCTGCAACCCGTTGCCATGGTCAATAATAATATAGTTTCCGTAACCGCCTCCGCAACCATGGGATACGTCTGCGCAACCGGTTACAGCCTTAATAACTGTACCTTCACCGGCTGCCCAGATTGGAGGCCTGGAAGAATCGGCGATATCATAGGCGTAATGTCCAGGGTGGAAAGTCTGGGTAACTTTACCGCGGGTCGGGAAAATGAAAGGCTTGGATCCTGCCGGCACGGCATTGGAATCGGGCAGGATTGCTCCACCTGTTGATGTACCTACATAATCAACGCGGGAAGATGTTCCTACACGGACAGGTGTGTTTCTTACTGTAATAGTTTCTTCTACAAGAGGTTTGCCTCCAGGAATAAAAACAGCCTGGCCCAACGCAAGGTTGGAAGCTACCAGGTTGTTTTGCCGCTTGATTGAGTCTGTGCTTACTCCATAAGCTTTAGCCAGTTTATCTACTGTATCTGTTTTCTTGGCGTAATGCGTAACTCCGTCAACCGGTGGAATAAACAGTTTTTGGCCTATTCTTATACTGTCTGCACTGGCGAGGCCATTTTCCCACAGTAATGTCCTTGTTTTAAGACCATAGGAATTGGCGATTGTGGAAACGGTTTCTCCTGACTGTACTACATGGACCAGTTTATCATTCATGGTTGTCCGGTCGCCGCCCATTGTCTGCGGATTGCTTTTTGCCAGATAGCCGTCGCTGTCAGTCAGGAAAATGCTTGCATCCTGCTCAATTCCACTATCTACATATTCGGTATTGGCGTTTGCCATAGTCCCATCTGTAGAAGGAATAACGGTTCCTACAATAAAGAGGGCCGCTACTACAGCCGTATATCTTCTAAACAACTTATTCCCGGCAGACACCGCCAAATTACCTTCTCTCTTTTTGAAGTGTATATAAGGGGTAAGAATGCTTTTTATTGACTGGCCTTGTTCCGAAAAGCTTTGTGAAATCTTTTGTAAGCCATCGATTGGTAAGGCCGCTGCTTTGGCAAGTACCCGTTGATGTCTTGCCTTGCGGGCCGCTTCGTTGACACCCGCAAAATCTACTTGTGTGACCGTGGTACTAATAAGGGATTAAATTAAAAAATAATTATATTCCTTTATAATACGCCATTCATCCATAAACATTACACCAGCACAAAAAGCAGCTTCAAGCAGATGATATTGACCTGATAAGCTGATTGTTGTGATGGATAGGCGCATTAATAAGGGTTTTTGAAGTAACAATAATCTGTTAAGAAAGCCAAAATAGGACACAGGAGTGCATATTCTATATAAAAATTTTAAAAAGTCAAATAGGTAATTGACAATCAGGTCCGCGATACAATAAATAATACATATTTAAAGCCTGCCCGGTTGATCAATTTTAACCTTTCTAACATTTAGCTTGCCTTGTTCATGGGCTTTCTGCTAAATTTTGCCCTGCAAAAACTTTCTGTTTGTTTGTGAGGATTGGTGAAAGCCGGCAAGCCGAGCTATCGGCATTGGTCGGGCAGGCCCAAACCAAAAGTACCAAGATCAGACAAACTTAAGTGCATTTATAACTTAACCCATAGGAAGTATGTCTAACAAAACAGCTTTAAATGTGGATACCTCTGCGGAGGACAAGAAAAAATACGAGTTGATGGTAATCATCAACCCGGACGTTGGCGAAAACGGAGCCAAAGCACGCCTTAACGAAATCAAAAAAATGATCGTAGCCGATGACGGCCAGATCTTTTTTGAAGATGTTTGGGGTCTTCGTGACATGGCTTACCGCATTAAAAAACATGACCGCGGTTTTTATGCCGTCCTGGATTTTGTAATTGATCCGGAAAAAATCCATGAAATGAATGCAACCTTACGCATTGAACCGGAACTGATTCGTCACATGATCGTAAACCTTCCTTTCACTTATGAGCCAAAGAGTTTTGCCGTAGTTGAAGAAGAGGTAAGGCCTGCCCCAGCCAAGAAAGTTGAAGAAGCTCCTTCAAGACCAAGAAAGCCGGCTCCAAAAATTGAAAAGGAATCAGCCCCTGCCGAAAAAGCTGCGCCAGCCAAAAAAGAAGAAAAGGAAGAAGTAAAAAGCGCCAGTCTTGAAGAGGTGGATGCCAAGTTGAAAAGCATTATTGATAATCCCGACATTAATTTCTAAAGGACCTGCAAGCTCAATAACCATTAAGTAAAAACTTATGAGAAGCATCAATAAAGTAATCTTGATTGGCAATCTGACCAGGGACCCTGAGCTTAAACAGACCACCGGCGGACAGCCCATTACAACCTTCGGGCTCGCCACAAACCGCGAATGGGTAACACGGGACAGCAATAAACACTCCTCATCCGAATTTCATGAACTGGTTGCCTGGGGGAAATTAGCCGAAATATGCCATCAGTACCTGAAGAAAGGTAAACTGGTATATGTTGAGGGCTATCTTAAAACCAGAACCTGGGATTTGCCGGACGGCACCAGGAAATTTCGGACTGAAATAGTGATTAACGATATGATCATGCTTGAAAAACGTTCCCATGAAGGCGCCAATGAAGGCTCTCATCTTGAGCATGATTATGAAGAAGCTCCAATTGAAGATTACGCGCCTGAAGAAATTAATTAGAAGCTTTTCTCTCGTCATTATTAAATTATTAATTAAATTTTAGATAACAATGGCCAAGAATAAATACAACAAGTCCTGCCCATTTACGGAAGCAGGAGTTAAATACATTGATTACAAGGACATCGTTCTCCTGAAAAAATACGTTTCACAGTACAACAAGATTGTTCCCCGCTATTACACTGGAGTTAATCTGAAGTTCCAGAAATTGCTTGCTGTTGCCATCAAGCGCGCACGCAATATGGCTCTTCTGCCGTTCGTAAGAAAGTAATGGCAAAAATTGTTTAAGTGAACATTTTCCTAAAAGCCCGCCTCAAGCGGGCTTTTATAGTTCTGAAACAAATGCCCCAGGCTGTCTATGTTGAATACGGAAAACGCCTCTCTGCGCCTAGAGAAAAGGGGCTTTTTTTGCTAAAATATAAAGATTTATTAAGTTTAAAAAAATGACTGAACCTTATCAGCCAACATCGTTACCGGAATCACCACGCCAGAAACATCAGGAAACAAAAGGTGAGGACCGTGTGGTTTGTAGTTGGATTGCGCCGGAATATATCCAGCACCAGCGGAGCGCCCGTTGGTATCTGGTAGCTGGAACGATCGTAGCTATCTGTGCCCTTTTGGCCATTATTTCCGGAAACTGGAGCATGGCTCTGGCCATTGCTGTCTTTGCAGGAGTTTATCAATACCTTCACCAGTACCATCCGCCCAAAGATATCAAGATAACTATTTCTGATCTTGGCATAAGAGTCGGCAATGTCTTTTTTCCGTATAGCCACATCCAGGCTTTCTGGATTATTTACAGCCACGGAAACAAGACACTCAACCTGCGCGTTGCCAACAATTTTTTCTATGACATCACGATTCAGCTGAATGAACAGGACCCCGTTTTTTTAAGGACCTATCTGGTGGGCCAGATTCCCGAGTGGGAAGGCAAAGAAGAAAGACTGGGAGACATCATGTTAAGACTTTTAAAACTTTAATTAATGGCAAACCAACCAAAAATATCGGAACAGACAGCAGGCGGCCAGCAAACTGAGGCTGATAAAAAAGCCCAGGAAGCTGTACAGGAGAAATTTGAAAAAGCCAGCCAGGATGCTAAAGACAAAATATCCAGCCTGATTGGCGACCGCGTTTCCAAGGGAAACCTTGATGCCAGAGCCATTAAAGCCATGGAAGATTTGGAGAAAAACCAGACCGACGCAGTGGCCCGGATTGTTGATTCCAAAAAACAGAAATTTAATGAAGCTGCGATCAAAAGCGCTTTTGATCGTGAACGTCTGGCGGCAGAACTGCTTAGGGAAGCATCGGCGGAAACTGAAAAATACATCAGGTCACTTGAATCAATCCTTAAAAAATATATCAAAGACAAAAACATCACTAATGAAGAAGTCCTGACTGTTATGAAGGCGGTACTTGGAGTAGAAAGAATGAACAGGGAAAGGCCGGAACTTCATGACATTGTTGACCGGCTTGGTCATAGCCTTGAGCTTCGGGATAAAGACTACGAACAGATTGTTGCGATCCTAAATCCGTTCGATTTTAAAACAGAACGGGCCAATGCCGCTGAAGGTTTTGAAGCAACGGCAGCTGGCATGATCGTTGGTTTAATGAGACCGGACCAGCGCTATAAGTTGATGATGGCTTTCATCGATTCGCCCAAGAAACAGCAAACCCCGCAGTTGCTGGAGGGATGGCTGTCCACCGGCGTTATCAACCGTTTTCAGGCAGAACAGGCCATCAGGGAGTCATCCGGAGTAAATTATCCTCCGGAATTTATCGCCAAAATCAAATCAGGACAGTTTGAAATCATCGCCAAAAAATTCCAGGAAAAGATGACCAAGGAATCAGTCAATGAAGTGCAGGGCCAGTTTAGCCGCAACATTGTTGATCAGTTTTTTGGTGATGGAATCATTGATAGTCCCTTTGTCTACGCCATTATGACTTTATGGGGCGCCATGACAACAGGGTTAAACATGTGGTCCAGCTCAACCTGGAACTGGGACGATGTAGCCGGTAGTCTGCAGAAATCGCTTTTGGGAATAGCTTCCAATCCCTGGGTATCGGTTGGCCTTGGTGCCACCCTGGTTGGAGGGCAGGGCTTTACCGGAACTATTCAGGGAAAAGGATTTATGGGTGGAGCCGTTTTAGGGGCACTGGAAAACCTTGGCAGTGGTGGTGATGAGGAGGCTTTTATCAAGAAAAATGCCCATCAGGTCTTGGGAGAAGTCTACGTTAATTCTCCCTCTGATTTCGCCAGTTATCTTGATAATGGAGGATACGAAACCATTATGGCTTTAAAACAGTCCAAGGTAAAAAGCGGACAGCCACCTAAAGTAACACTGAAAGAATTGTCAGATCTGGAAAAAGATAGCGCCCGCAAAGCCATGCTTGGGGAGCTTTCCAAATCCAATTTTTTTAAGGCTGAAGATATCGACAGGAAATTTAATTGGGTTGCCGAAGCAGCTGTAGCCATGGAAATAAACTCCCATAGTGGAATGGCCGCGGAACTTTCTAAAATCCGCTCAGAACAGACTAGCCCAATCCTTGCTCCCGGCACGCCCGTCCCGGCACCGCCATCGGGTCCCTCCACCGGCACCGCTATTGCCGGAAAACAGGCTCCTTCATCTACTCCTAACCAAACCGCGTAATAATGGCAGAAACACAGGCACAATCAGTCAGCATTACACGCATTGAGCACGAAACAATGCGCACCTTTTTGGTGCCGGTAACCATGAAGATTTTTTCTGATTTATCAGGGAGGGATTCCGCAGCCGTTGACCGGAAACAGCTCCTTGAGAAAATTCT
>JAGOLJ010000072.1 GCA_017994125.1 Candidatus Altimarinota bacterium | reverse complement strand
GGATATTATCGTGGGCTTCTGCGGCGAAAGCGAACAACAATTCCAAAACACACTCGACCTTTATCAAAAAATCGGCTGGGATATGTGCTATTTAGCGCGCTATAGCGAACGTCAGGGAACAGTCAGCCAGAAAGCTTTCCCCGACGATATTAGCCGCCAGGAAAAAGCTTCACGCTGGCACAGGTTAAACGCCCTGCTTGAGGCTTTCGCACTCGATTACCACCAGAAAATGGTTGGCCATACCGCTGAAGTCCTTGTCGAAAAATACATTGAAGAAACCGGCGAATGTGAAGGTCGTAGCCGTGAAAACAAGGTTGTTCAGTTCCCCGGCGCTCCCGAACAGGTTGGCCAAATTTTGCCGATAAAGATAACCAAAGCCCTGCAGTGGCTGGTAAAAGGGGAGTCAGCCTGATTTATTATTCTCCGCATTCGCAGATTTTATCCAGTTCCTGCTGCCTTTCAGCCAATTTCTGGCGCCAGTTTTTACCGGCAGGCCTTTTGTTGGTTCCTGCATATTGACGGTCAATCATTTGGGTCATCCGGTCGCAGTAGTAACTTCTCAAATGCTCAAGTGTAGCGTCTGGTAAGCTGACTTTTTCAGCTACAACCAATTTTAGCATTCGTTCATTTTGTGGATAAAGCTTGCTGCTTGGCTGGCAATTTTCCTTGCTGGAACCGGCGAGATGCAAACAGGCATTTTTAAGATCCTGCAGTTCGGATTCTGTTGCAAACTGAACACTTTCGGGTGAAGCAGAGCTGGTTGCAGCCGGCGAAGTTCCCATTGCTGTCGCGCTGGATGTCGTTGCTGAAGATGCCGATATGGCCGTTTTATTCAACAATCCAAGTGCCTCCCTGTAATATTTGGGAACATTTTGTACCCATTCTTTTCTGTAATTTGAACCATTATAAAAAACAGCCAGTTTGACCAGTTTTTCACTGATTGGCAAAATTGCATCTGCGCCTTTATTTTCCTCACCTAGCTTTTCAAGCAAATAAGCCAAATGCGCTTTGGCGCCAAGTTTTGGATGATAAGTCTGGCCTTCAGTAAGGTTTAAATTTCTTCTTGCCCTAAGTCCAGGCCCTGTCATTAATACGTGCCATAGTGAAAATGAAAATTCATGATGGCTTCCTGAACCTTCCCATCTATGGTACTCATTTTCCCCGATTCTTACTCCTCCGGCTTCATGTTTACCTATCGCATACATCTCTGCCAGTACCTCTTTTCTCCCGATTTTAGCCAGCATTTTTTTCATTCCCTCACTATAAGTCGGGTCAGCCAACATTTCATCAATAGCCTGGTTAGAATAGCTTAACAGCTGTTGTGGTGTCAGTTGCCGTTTTACCTCCGGTAATGGAATCGGTATCCACATCCCCTTTTTCAGCTCTTTAAGAGGAATATTAAAAGATTTTAATTTTGATGGTGGCAAATCCCTAACATAGGCGAATTCAGGATTTGCTGAAAGTTTACTTTTAATACGTTCAAAATTATCACCTTCTTCAACCATGTAAAAAGTCAGAACGCCCATGTCGCGGAAAACTGTCACTCCATTGGGCAGTTTTTGGGTTCTTTTAAGTCTTTCTTCAGGGGAAAATTCTCCGCGTGGCAAAAACTTTTTATAATCCTCAATTTCATCCCATTGCGTTGGAGCGGCATCAAAACTAAGTTGAGGGTCGGTCTCTGCCGGCGCCGATGCCGTTGGAACCGTTGCCGTCGGGACAGGTCTTTCATGGCCTGCGCCCGTTTTTCCTTTCGCGCTTTTTGAGCAAACGCAGGTAGAGCAGAATGCTCCACCTATTGTTATAAAACCCAAAATACTTGCCATAATTAGCGCGCGCGCCTTGGGCGTCAGATCTAACTGCTCCCATTCCTTTACAACAAAATCCTTAACTTCTCCTAAATTTTTCATAAAAAATTTAAATACTAAATTAGGAAATAGTATTTTAAATGAAAAAGGCAAAAAGTCAAGTAATTAACCCCGATGACTATAAAAATACTTAGCGGCTTAAGTGCAGATAAATAAGCTCAGTTCATAATTACCGCGCGTCGAAGCATACTTTTCTCCAATGCGTTTGAATCCGGCCTTGTTCAAAAGCGCCTGGGCCGCTTTATTATCGCTTCTTACAGTTGCATAGACCTTTTTACCATAAGCTTCACTACATAAAGCCTTCATTATTTTAAAGGCATGCCCCTGCTTTCTGGCCTCAGGGATAGTATAAAACCAGCCCATCTCCAGCCAAGGTTCATTGGCATTCAAACCACTGCTGGATTTTGTAAAAATTTTTTTCTTATAGGAAACAAGTGGATTTTTTAAAGCTCCCACCGCCACAGGTTTCTCTCCATCATCCTCAAAAGCCAATATGTAAGCTCTCATTAAGCCCTTATTCAGCAGCGATAAATCAACTTCACCACCCGCCGTTACCATTGCGGCGAATTGACGGATTTCATCCTGGGAGCAGTTTTTAGGGTTTTTTATTTCCACCCGTATTTATTATTTACTCCATTTTTATTTACTTGCCGATAACAGCCTTAATCCTGCGGACACCTGCTGAACTGGCTTCTTCCTTGATGATCTTAAAGCTCTTCAGGTCTGACGTATTGTCGGCATGCGGCCCTCCGCAGATTTCCATGGAAAAATCACCCATCTTGTAACACTTGATCTGGTCGCCATACTTGTGTTCAAAAAGTCCGACTGCCCCATGCTTTTTAGCCTCTTCCACTGTTGTTATTTCATAACTTATCGGCAAAGCATTTTTAATTTGTTCATTAACAATATCCTCAACTTGTTTCAATTGTTCCGGAGTCATTTTTTGCGGATAATTGAAGTCAAAACGCAGGCGTTCCGCCGTGATGTTCGAGCCTTTCTGGTTCACATCCTCCCCCAGGACAATTTTCAGTGCTTTATGCAGAAGATGGGTAGCCGTGTGGAGTTTGCGTACTTCATCACTATGGTCAGCCAGTCCTCCGGAAAATTTCTGCGTTGACCCTGCCCGTGAATCTGCTGCGTGTTTTTCTTCAGCCTCTTTAAATGCTTTGCTAAAGGCCACTTTATCAAGCTTATAACCTTCGCGCGCCAGCTCTTCTTCAATCATTTCAATTGGAAAACCGTAAGTTTCATAAATAAAGAAAGCCTGATCTCCTTCCGTAATAACCTTATCCAAAGCCACTTTTTCTGGGTTCCAGATTTTCTTAAGTTCTTTCAGTCCGTGCTCCAGTGTCTTCTGGAATTTTTCTTCTTCAAGACTGAACTGTTCCAGAACATGGTCGCGCCGGTTAATCAGCTCATCGTAAACAGGGCCGTAAATATCACAGACCAGTTCCGCAATTGCCGCTGTAAAATTATCATTAATCCCAAGTTTACGTCCGTGCCTGATAGCGCGCCTGATCAAGCGCCTTACAATATATCCCTGGTCAACATTGGAAGGAACCACGCCCCACGGATCACCCATAATAAACGTTGCGGCGCGCACATGATCGGCAATAATCCTGCTGGAAACTTTTAGATCATTCCCGTTTAAGCCAGCTTCCGGTTTGGAAAGCTCAGTAATCTTGTGCATGATTGGCTCAAACAATTCCGTGTTATAGTGGCTGTCTTTGCCCTGAAAAATAGCCAGCGTCCTGTCCAGTCCCATTCCGGTGTCTACATTCTGTTGCTTGAGTGTGATATAACTTCCATCCGCCTGCTTGTTATACTGCATAAAAACATTATTCCAGATTTCAACATAACGTTTGCAGTCGCAATCGGGATGGCAGGTGTTAATGCCTTCAAAATAACCCTTTTTTAAGGCTTCCTTTGGAAATCCCGGTTTATGCTCATACCATGGCAACTCCGGGCAGACGTCATAATATATTTCGGTATCAGGGCCGCATGGACCTGTTTGTCCCGCCGGTCCCCACCAGTTCTGTTTTTTACCATAAAAGAAAACCATCTGGCGCGCTGAATCAACCGGTTTCCCATTCTCCAGGGCAACCTGGTCAGCGGGCTGAAAACCGTATTTTATCCATTCCTTCGCGGCCTCATTATCGCGGGGGGCATCTTTGTCTCCGGCAAAACAGGTTACCAGTAATCTTTTTGGATTAAGGCCAAGCCCGCCTTCCAAAACCGGTAGTGTTAAAAATTCAAAACTCATTTTAATGGCCTCCCCCTTGAAATAATCACCCAAAGACCAGTTGCCGAGCATTTCAAAAAAGGTACAGTGCGTATCATCACCAACCTCATCAATATCATCTGTACGCACACATTTTTGCACGTCTACTAACCGTGTTCCGGCCGGATGTTTTTCACCCATCAGGTAAGGAACCAGCGGATGCATACCTGCCGTTGTAAACAAAACAGTCGGGTCATTTTCCGGAACCACTGAAGAGCTTTTGATTTCGGCATGCCCATATTTTTTAACGAAGAAATCAATGTACTGTCGGCGAAGTTCGTTTGCTGTCATATTTTCTGATTTAAAAAGCGGCATAAATATACAAGATTGCCTAATTAGAAAACAAGTAAAAAACAAGTAAAAAACGCTCTAATATCTTGAAATTTTGGTGCCGCTCAGGTACTCTGTCTGGGCACAGGCTTCCGCTTAATAAAAAGCAAAATAATGGCAAAGAAATCCAAAAAAAAGACAATAGCATCAACCCGCAAAAGAGAACCTGTAAGCGGTGGGCAACCGCAACCAAAGCAAAAAAAAGGAAAAAAGTTTTTAAAAAAAACTGCCAAAACTAAAATCACCAAAGTAAAAAAATCTTTTTGGGCAGGCCTTTTTGGTAGAGGTAAAAAATCAGGAGAAGCCGGCAAACTCCCAACTCCAACGGCCTCCAAACCGGTTGAAGAAAAAAAAGCTGATAAGGAAATGGAAAGTTTGGCTGCGGAGATCGCTTCGTTACCGGCCTCCAAGCCGCAGCCAGCCTCAGACGTGGATAAAAATTTAACCGGCGCTTTTGGCACATCTGAAGAAGAAATCAGGAAAGAAAAAATTGTTGAGGAAAAGGCCAGGAAAATTATCAATGAAGTAAAACTAAAGAAACGCAAAGCATCCATCTCTCCACGCCGCCGTCAGCAGATTCGCGGGGGGCTGCTTACACTGATCGGACTTTTTGCCCTTACCTTTATCGGCTACTTTCTGTTCACCAAATTCTTCAGGCCTCAGCCGCTGGCCGAACTTCTCCCTGCCGAACAGAGCCTGGCTTTCCTTGAAGTCAACATTGATAGTACTGATTATCAGCCGAAACAGTTTTTGGAATTATTAAAGAACCATCCGGTTTATCAGCGGGACAATCTGATTAAATTATTCGACTTCATTGCCCCTTTTGATTATTCAAAAGACCTTGAGCCGTGGCTGGGACGCAAGGTTGGCGCGGCGCTGTTAAATGTTCCTTCGCCGGCGGATGGAAACGTACTCCGTTCATCCCGAAGTACTCTTAAATGGGCATTTTTTATTGAGACCCGTGATTATTCAAAAACTTTGGACAGCATCAAATCGATTGCCATGACCAGGCAAAAGGAAGAAATAGTTTCCCAGGATTACAAAAATATTACTGTTTATTCATTTAAATTCAGCCACAGTTTTCAGTTCGCGTTCCTGAACAATTATCTTGCCGCCAGTGACAATCAGGAAACTCTTTACGCTTTGATTGACTCTTACACAGGCGGTAAAACCAAA
>JAGOLJ010000071.1 GCA_017994125.1 Candidatus Altimarinota bacterium | reverse complement strand
GTTCATGGTGCTGAAATCGGCCTGGGTGGAATCTTTGATTTTGTGCCTGCTAAGGAGGAGCGAGGTTATTTGCTGTTGTACATCTGTGAGGTTGCCGGAGTCGTTTGCCTGGACGTAGATACTGGAAATGTAATCGATGTTGGCAAGAAATCTGCTGGCGGCTGATATTGGTACGTAAATAATATCATCGGCGTTATTGAAACCGCTGGATCCTTTGGATTTGGTGACGCCGATTATTTTAAAATTTATTTTATTAATTTTGATGTTTTGGCCGATGGCATTTGCGGCGGTGGCATCATCGCCAAAAAGATCAGTAAGGACAGTTGGGCCAATAACGGCTACTTTGTCACTGCTTTTTACGTTCTGGTCACTTACAAATTCTCCGGTTTCCACTTCCACATTGCGGACCTGGGGATAGGAAGAAGTTGTTCCGACAACGCTAGTGTTGGTGTTGTTCTTTTTATAAACAACCTGGTAGCGGCGGGAAACTTCAGGGGCGACAGCCTGGACGTTGCTTACTGATTCAAGAATGGCGTCGGCGTCACCCTGTTTTAATGACTGCGCTGAACCCTGTCCGGAAAATACCTGTACACCGGCGCCGCGTTGCATGCCCGGTTGCACAATAATCAGATTGGAACCAATCGACTGGATGCTGGACTGGATGGAATTTTGTGCGCCCTGGCCGATGGCGACCATGGCTATGACTGAGCCGATGCCAATGACGATGCCCAGAATAGTCAGTGCGGATCTGGCCTTATTGATGGTGATGGCTGAATATGTCTCGTGAAACAGGTCACTTGCTTTCATTTGCGGAGGTCTTATGAGAAGTCGTTGATGGGGGTTTTTTATCATCGCGCGCGATAATCTTTTTTTTGTGGTCTTTGCTGTCGCTGAGGATTTTGCCGTCGCGGATGTGGATGATGCGGTCGGCGTATTCAGCGACGTCAGGTTCGTGCGTGATAATAACAATGGTGTGGCCGAGCTCTTCGTTCAGGCGCTGGAAAGTACCCATGACGATTTCTCCGGTTTTGGTGTCGAGGTTTCCGGTGGGTTCGTCAGCAAGAATCATTTTGGGATTGTTTACTAATGATCTTGCTATTGCTACACGCTGCATTTGTCCTCCCGAAATCTGATTAGTCAGATGGTGCCAGCGGTCTTCGGGCATACAGGCGGCAGTAAGGGCTTCAACGGTGCGCGGGATCCTTTCTTTTTCGGGCACTTCGGCATAAACGAGCGGCAGCATGACGTTGCGAAAAACGGTGGCGCGGGGCAGCAGGTTGAAGGACTGGAAGACGAAGCCGATCTTTTCGCGCCTGATGACAGCAAGTTGGTCGTCGCTGAGTTTGGAAACGTCCTGTCCATCAAGAAAGTATTGTCCATTTGTCGGTGAGTCGAGCGCTCCAAGAATGTGCATAAGCGTTGATTTGCCCGATCCGGACGGCCCCATGATGGCAACGAATTCGCCGTCATTGATTTTGAAAGAAATGTCGGCAAGGGCGATGGTTTCGGAGTCGTCTCCGCTGCGGTAGATTTTATTGATGTCTTTTACTTCAATCATATTGTTAATTTTATCTTTCGGGGGCGGCTTTATCTGCCAGTTTTATCTGCCGGGCCCTCCACCCATGCCCATGCTGAATGCTGATTTGGTTGAGGTGGTTGTGGTGGTCTTGGCAGATGTTATGGTTCTGGTAACAATCTGGTCACCTTCATTAAGTCCGCTGGTGATTTCGGTGTAGGAGTCATTGGCGAGGCCGGTTTCTATCTGGATCTGGCTTGGTGGATTTGATGAGGTAATGACCTGTTCAGAGCTGGAGTTGACGGTGCTGCTTTTGGTATTGCCGCTTGTGTCCGCACTGCTGTTGGCAGAGGTTGTCTGAAAAGATTCAACGTATGAAATATCACCCTGCGTTTTAATGGCACCGTTTGGTACTATAAGAATATCGGATTTGGAATTGGTGATAATGGATGCGGTTGTGCTCATACCCGGTTTGATTCTTGTGTCTTGTGTGTCGAATGAGATTTTAACGTTATAGGTGACAACGCCCTGGCTGGCTGTCCCAACGGCGTCGATTTCAACGACTTCACCGGTGATGGTGAGGTTTTCAATGGCATCAAAAGTTAATGTCGCTTTTTGCCCCACTTTTACTGTAGCTACATCGGTTTCATTAAGTGATACTTTGGCGATCATTTGATTGGTGATGACTGTGGCGATGGAGGTTGCCGGATGAAACGGTATCTCCTTTGGAAACATTGGTGGCAGATACAATGCAGTCAAAAGGTGCGATGATGGTGTAATCTTCGAGGGTTTGTTGGGCATCAAGAAGGGAATTCTGTTTTTCCCTGATGTTTAATTCCTGGGCTTTGATATCAAGTGCATCGCTGCCTTCGAGCAGTTTATCAAGATTTTGCTGCTGCTGTTCAACTTTTTTCTGGGCCAGTGCGATATCTTCGGCGGTGGCTCCGTCTTTTAGATCCTGTAATGAAGTCTGTTTCTGTTTGAGGTTTTCTTCGGCGGCAGTGATATTATTTTGGGCGGTTGTGACATCGATAGGTGAGTTGGTGATGGCGTTATCGAGGGCGTCTTTGGCATTTTGCAGGGTTGTGACATGTTTGTTGATAGTGCTGATATCAGTCATGACCATGGTGCGGTAAGGTTCGATATATTTTCCGATGTAGTAATCATCGTAATTGTTTTTGTTATAAATGGCATCGAGCAGGTTGCGGTCGCTTTCCAGCGACTGGGAAAGGGCTTTGGTTGTCTGCAGGGTCTGGTCGATTAAGTTGTATAATGAATCTTTGTCTGAATCTCTGTCGATTGTTTTGAACAGTTCGAAATTGGTGTTGAAGAGGTGCAGTGCTTTTTGATAGTCGTTGGTTACACTTGTGATGAATGGAGATTCTTCGGATAGCAGTATCTGATATGAGGTGATGTTATCTTTGCTGTAGGTGTTGTCTTCGTCCCATTGTACTTTGTAGGTATCTTTTAGAAGTTCCGGTAGTTCCAGATAGGCGTTGGAAACGGCGGTGAATCCGTCGTCGTAAGCGTTGTCCAGTTCCTGGGTGGAGCTGAGGTTGGTTTTGCTTAAACTGTCTTTGGCCTGTTGTAACTGGCGTTCGGCTTCCGTGACGGCGTTTTCGGCGGTCAAAAGTTCCAGCGCGGTGGGAGGATCCTGCAGTTTTTTTAGGTCGATTTTAGCCTGTTCCAAAGAGTTTTGGGCGCTTAGTATTTCGTATTTATCGGCAGGTTCTTTAAGTTTTTGAAGGGAGAGTTGGGCGCTTTCGAGGGCAAGGGAAGCGTTGCGGACAGCCTTTTGGGCATCCTTGGTGTCAATCTGGGCTATGACTGAACCGGCTTTTACATTGTCACCGTTTTTTACGTTTAGTTTTGTGATCTGTCCGGATGCTTTGGGTTTGATATCAACAGTGCTTGATACATCCACTTGTCCCGATCCGGAAACAGAAACAACCAGTGTCCCTTTTTCGACTGTCCCAAGGGCATAGCGGTTAACGTTTTCATTTCCTTTGGCGTTCTGCAGGTTGAAGTAAATGATTCCCGCGATTACGACTAAAACGGCTACAGCCAGAATTTTGTTTTTGCTAAGCCTTATTATTAAAACTTTCATTGTAGTTGTGGTTGAAGTTTGAAGTTAGAGATGCGGGCACAACCTAATTACGCCTGTATAACACAGATAGCGTCCGCCTTTGCAAATAAATACGCAGGGGTTTACAGTTTCTTTCAAAAAATAAGGTTACCCGTTTTTTTTGACTTTTAAAGTAAGGGATCGCATAATGCGGCCCTTTATGTTGCCATTCATTAATAATAAATTATGTCAGAAAAAATTGAACAGGTTCATGTTACAGAATTACTTGATCGTGCGGAGTTGAGTGATGAACAGCGTGCGGATTTGGAAGTTGCTACCAAGGCACGGCTTTCCGCTTATGCCCCTTATACACATTTTCAGGTTGGGGCAGCTATCAGAACTGCAGATGATGAAGTGTATTCGGGTTGGAATCTTCAGACAATTATGTACGAAGGTCCTCATGCTGAAGCCAATGCAATCTGCCATATGGCTCCTGAAAGCAGGGAGGCTGGAATTAAACGGGTTACCGTGGTAGGCGCTCCTGAAGGGGATGAGAATTATGAGGATGCATGCCGTTGTTGCGGTGAATGCAGACAGTTTTTGTTTGAGTTTTTGAAGCCAGGGGACAATCCCGAAGTAATTTCCGCAGGAGTTAAAGGCAAGGTTAAAAGGACGCTGCTCAGGCAGGATTTGCCGGATGCTTTTAGTCCGGAGGTTTTAAAGAAAGCTTAAAGTTCAGGTTTGGAACGTTTTAAATGGCTTGAACGTTTTGAAAGACTTTAGCGTTTTGAAAGCCCTGAGCGCCTGAGCACAGGTTTTAGATATCGAAAGCTTTTCTTAGTTCCGGCAGGACTTCCGGGCGGTGTCTGAATCCGGGGACTTCAAGCCGTTTTCCTTTTTGGATAGCTTTTTTGAGTGCAAGCATTCCGCCGATGTCGGCAAAGTCTTCACCCCTGAATCGTCTGACATCAAGATCTATGTTGGCTTTTTCTACAAGATGCTGCATGGTCTTATGCTGTCTGAGTTTTTGAAGAAGTTCACCGCTTTCGTGGCCGTCGGCGAAAACGCTTCTTGATGGTTCCATCCCTCTGCGTTTAGCGATAACGAAGGCACTTGTGCTGTCATCGACGTGGTGTTTGTAGCAGTAGGCGGATGTTTCGCTTAAGCCCGGAATTGTACTGAGAACCTGTGCTCTAACAGATTCGGCAATTAGATGATCGAACATGGCTCCGATTAATCCACTTACGCCATTTAGCTGCTGCTTTACACTTCGCCGGATATACAGTTCGGTTTTGGCTATATTGCCAGCCAGATCATTAACTTCGCCGTCATAGCGGAAGATAGTCCTTTGAGGAAGGGTGAATTTTTCTTCGATGCCGGGGAGGATGATGTTAGGACCTTCTTCAAAAGGTTTTTGATCGGGTTTTGCCATTTTATGCGGTTAAAGTGATCGGAGTAATTCCAGGGATTCCTGTCTGACTTGATCGCAATTTGCGCTGAGTCTTTTTAATTTTTTTTCTTCGGCTGATTCGTCATTTACGGCGATGTAGGCTTTTAACATGTTGGTAATTTTAGTTAAAGCGCTAATGGCATCGTTAAGATTATGGGCTGTTTCGGGAGCCGGATTTTGCTGATTGTTTTCACGTAGGTGGAATTCAAACAGACTGGTCCGATTTACATGAACGTCCAAATCAACATTATGGTAGGATGGTTTTGCTAGGTCAACCTGAATCCTGGTTTTGTTGGCACGATTGACGAGAAGTAGCTGACTGGTGTTGTAGGCGTTGCCTGCCTGAAACGATCTTTTTTTGTTGAGGATCTCCCAGTCTAATCCTGCCCATGCAAAGATTAGTTTGGCGGTTTTGTTGACGGCTTGGGGTGTTTCGGTTCTTTCAAAAGGGCTGTTTTCGATAACTCTATCAAGTAATTCTGATAGTTCCAGGGCTAATTCCCGAAGTGTTTCTATTTTTTCCAGTGGGCTTTGTTTTTCCAGTTTTTTTCTTGGTTCCTGTGCTGGTGTATTCATTTGGGATGATTGGGTGATTTATAGGTGTTTTATTTTAACAGAATACAGTTATTTGTCAATACT
>JAGOLJ010000070.1 GCA_017994125.1 Candidatus Altimarinota bacterium | reverse complement strand
ACGTGGGTGAAGAAACCGCTATCGAGCTGGCCCACTTCATTGACTCCGAAAGCCGCCATCATCCGCTCACTATGGCTGAAGTAATCCAGATTGGCACTTCTTTCACCCCCGAAAAATTAAAAGAAATTGAAGGTTTTGGTGAAAAGGTAGCCGTTGAAGTAGCAGAGTGGTTCCACAGGGATGTTAACCATGAATTTCTGGAAAAACTGGAAAAGGTTGGTATTAAAATTGCCACCGAAAAGAAAATCGAAAATCCCAATATTGCCGGTAAAAATTTTGTAGTCACCGGCACCCTTGAAACAATGTCCCGCGACCAGGCCAAAGACAAAATCCGCCTGGCCGGAGGAAAAATCCAGGGAGCCGTGAGCAAAACCACCAGTTACCTTGTCTGTGGGGCAAATCCGGGCAGCAAATACGATAACGCCAAAAAACTGGGCGTACCGGTTTTAAACGAACAGGAATTTCTGGCAATGTTAAAATAAGGCGTTTATTTTACCACTTCGCCTCCAAAAATTTCCAAAACGTTTTCGGCAAGGGTATCACCGCCCGGAACATTCAACGTGTTTGGGTCCGGCAAAGTACCGCCTGCGCCGTTACTGCTACCTGTTGCCTTAAGCTCAGTCATAATTTTTACACTGGCCTTAAGCACCTGATTAAAAGCATTTTCTATTTCCAGCCGGTTACCGGGTTCCTTCACTTTTTCCAGATAAAAATTGCTGGCAAAAGTCAGGGTAATATCATGGTTTTCCGCCCTGGTCAAAACGGCCTGCATTAAGGCCTGTTTGGCTGATGGGAGATTGATAGCCGCCATAATCTCTTTCCATTTTGCTTTAATGTCGGTCAAGGTGTAAGTCTGTTCGCCGGCCTCCGTTTTTGCTTCATTTATGCCTGCATGTTTTCTTTCCATAGGCATTTCCATGGTTGGGACAGGCGCTGCTTCTGGTCTTGAAGCGGCGGCTCTGGGAGCTGTCTCCGGTTTCACAGCTGTCGCGCGTACGGCAACATTATTATTGCCGGCGGGCGCTTCTCTTCCTATGACAGCCTCGATTACAGCCACTTCCAGCGGCAACTGCGCTATTGGAGTATGGCGGGCCTGTTCATAGGAACTCTGGAAAATCGAAATCCAGTCCAAAAGTTTCCCTGTTAAAGCGGAATCATTTTTTTCCACGCTTTCCAGCAAACGTTTTCTTAAATATTCCAGAAAATTCTTGTTGAAATTGATCAGATCAAAACCTTCTTCATAAAGGGCATGCAGCTCATCAAGGGCGCCTGTCGCATTCCCTGCAATCAGGAAGCTGTACAACTTTTCAATGCTGGCATAGCCGCTCACACCCAGCACCGTACAGACATAATCAAATAAGAGTTTTCCGCTTACCGACATCTGCTCCATCAGTCCAATGGCGTCCCTCATCCCTCCCTGGGCGTGATCGGCCACCATCTGCAAAGCTTTTTCTTCGGCCTCAATCCCTTCCTGGGCGGCAATAAACTTAAGCCTTTCCACCATTGTCGCCAGGTTGATTCTCCTGAAATCAAAACGCTGGCAGCGGCTTAAAATCGTCTCCGGCACCTTATGCACTTCCGTTGTTGCCAGAATAAAATAAACGTTCGGCGGTGGTTCCTCAAGTGTCTTCAGCAAGGCATTAAAAGCCTCCTTGGTCAGCATGTGGACTTCGTCGATAATATAGACTTTATTTTTTGCTCTTGTCGGCGCAAAGTTGATTTTCTCCTTAAGGTCGCGCATTTCATCAATACCGCGGTTACTGGCGGCATCGATCTCAATTACATCAATCAGCCGTCCGTCATTGATGTCGCGGCAAATCTCGCATTCCTCACAGGGCGTCCCGTCCTTTAAATTAAGGCAGTTTACCGCTTTTGCCATAATACGGGCAGTAGTGGTTTTGCCTGTGCCGCGCGGCCCCGTAAACAAATAAGCATGGCTAACACGCCCCAGTTTAAGGGCATTACTTAAAGTAACGCTTACATGATCCTGGCCAACCAGGCTGCCAAAATTCTGCGGTCTGTATTTGCGATAAAGGGACATTAAAAATCTTTAAGGGACGCTACTATAGCAAACTTCGTCTGGCCGGAAAACTTGATTTAATTTCTTAATGCTTGTCGCACAGCTCTCTTCCACCCGTCAATAAAATTCTGCTCACTGAACTTTTCAGCCTGGGCCCGGATACGCGCTGGTTTAAAGGCCGGCTCATTAACGATCATCCTGCCCAAGCCGTCTTCCATGCTTTCGATTGTCGGCTCGTAAAAAAACTCGCCGGTAACGCCCGGTATCACTGTTTCCAGCGCCCCGCCTTTGCCGTAGGCCAAAACCGGTTTTCCGCAGGCCATCGCCTCCACAGTTGCAATACCAAAGTCCTCTTCACAGGCATGGATATAGCCACGGCAATTCTTCATAAATTCGGCAACCGTTTCATCATCCTTGCGCCCCAGCAGGTCAATATTGGGCCCGGCAATCGATTTAAGATATTCATACTGCGCTCCGCTGCCAATAACCACCAGCCGTTTGCCGATTTTATTAAAGAGCTGAATCACCCGGTCAATTTTTTTAAAAGGCGTTAAAGCCTGCACAATCAGATAATATTCCAGGTGTGAGCCGTTAACCTTAAAGCGCGAAACATCCACTGGCGGATATAAAACTTCCGCATCAGTACGGTAATATTTTTTGATACGTTTTCTCACATGTTCCGAATTCGCAACATAGTAGTCGGCACGATCAGCGGCCGCCTGATCCCACAGTCTGACTTTGTATATCAATTTTTCCGTCATCCACCGCTTAAATCCGCTCAGTTTTTGTTCATCAAGGTACTCGTGCGCGTAATCCCACACATAACGCATCGGCGAATGGCAGTAGCAAATATGTTTGCATGTAGACGGAGTTAAAATACCGTGCACATAAGCATTACTTGAACTTATCACCAGATCGAATCCGCTAAAATCCAGAGATTCTGTAGCGCGCGGCATTAACGGGAAAAGATAACGCTGTTTTTTACGCAACCATAAAGGAAGTTTTTGCAGAAAACTGGTGCGCACGCGCTCCTTTGGAAAAACTTCTCCGCAAGCCTTCTCGTCATAAAGCAAAGTATAAATCGGGGCATCCGGATAGAGATCCGCAAAAACTTTCAGCACCCTTTCAGCGCCTCCCAGCTTTACCAGAAAATCATGCACCAGTGCCACTTTCATAGCCGGAATACTACAAAAACAAAAATTACGCCCCTATATTAATCCATAAGCGTCTGCACGTAAACCTGCATGGCAAAAATCCTCCGCATAAAGCGCTTAAAGCAGTCCTTTCAGCATATCATTAGACCAGACTCCAAGTGTGCCTTTGCGCGCATTATCCCTCAGTAGGGCATGTTTAGCTTTTATATTGGCTTTTTTGCCCTTCCACTGTTCTACGTTGTCGCCTAAGCCAACCGAATACCTGGCTTTTGCCTTTAATGCTTCCGGAAGTGTCGCCAGCTCATATGCATCCCTGTTAACATCATAGCCGGGCAGGTTCATATAATCGCTTCCCCAGGCATCATTGCCATAAGATTGAAAAATATAATTATCGACATATGGCGTTATCGCCTGCAAATCAAGACCGTTTCTTCTGGCCTTATGAGCTCCATTCGCCATGCAGTCATAAGCCCACAAAGTATCATTTTTCCCAGCCCGTTTAACTCCACCATATACTCTTTTATAAAAATCCGTCCAAAGAGGCGTGATGTCAGAAAAATCGTATGGTCCATCAGGATCAAGAAATGAGCGGAACCCCATCAGCCCGTCACCAAGAAACAGCCCGTCAAAACCAAAATCACGTTTTAAATCCTGGTATTGGCCAGTTACATAATCGGCAAAAGGAATTTCTTTCCCTTTTTCTTTTCGCGATTTCACAAAAGACAGTGGATTAATATCGTCACTTGTTGGCACAACCGGTTTGAGATTTTCCCAATTATCCCTTACAAAAGGGTTATTATCTTTATCACCGGTATTGCCCCAAAATCCAATCACAACTTTAATGTTCTTTTGATGCAGCAGATCCACCAGCTTTTTAAGATCCTCCATCTGCCATTTCTGTTCAGTATTCCCGTGCCTGTTTAGTGGCACCTCACCGTCTTTTTTATATCCGTCATAATTAAGAAAAAACTTGGGAGATCGGTCTTCCATAATCACAATCTCTTTTGTGCCAAGTTCGGTTAATGCATCAAGATTTAAAGTCCCGTTTCTAAGCTTGTTCAGGTCAAAGACACCCAGATCAACCAATGGCGCAAAAGATTTTTTTTCAATCCCCATTGTTTCCAAATCATTAACCCCGATTTTTTCTGTTTCCGCTAGTTTTGTCTCCACCATTCCGGGGGCCCACCTAATCAGAAACGCAGCGCTATTTTTTATCTTTTGCCTTGTTTCAGAGACAACTCCATAAACGTCGCGGCTTCCTTTTACTTTTTCATACGCTTTTTTCAATTCATCAACGGTCAATAACTCCATTCCATCAGGGACGTTTTTACTGTCAATTAGTGTTGTTATATCAGGGACTTGAACTACATTATCAGAATAATTATTGGATAATGCCGTTGCAGCGGCCAATGTCACCACTGCTGCCCTCGATTTTAGATACCTTTTCATCTTTTCCATGACGGTTTTTTATACTTATAACTTATTCAGGTAATCATTTAATTGTATCATTTCCTTTATTTTTGAACCAGTTACTTTGCGCACTTATGCGGAATTTGCCCATTTAGACTAAAGGAGAAACATGCTAATATAAAAACAGCTTTGATACAAATTATTATTACCCCATGCTCATCCTTGGTTCACACATGTCCATCGATCGTGGATTTGCGGAAGCCGCCGTTAAGACTGGTAAAACTTATCAGGCAAATGCCATGCAGCTTTTTACAAAATCTCCACGCAGCAGGGTAGTAAAACCGCTGAATCCGGAGGACGCCAAAGCTTTTCGGGATAAATGCCGGGAGCTGAAAATCGTTTTTGTTGTAGCTCATAGCAGCTACCTAATTAATATTGCCAAACCGTTGTCGCAGGCGCCCTGGATGCTCACCGATTTAAAAACAGATTTTGAAAGGCTGGCTGCGCTTGGCGGAGATGGAGTAGTTGTCCATATCGGTAAAAGGTTGGAGCAGGAACTGGATCAGTCCATTGATCATCTCGTTTCCAATACTCAAAAAGTACTGGAAGAAACCGCAACTTATCTTCCCGAAAATCAGGCCCATGAAAATGCCCCTTACTTTATTTTTGAAAACACCGCCGGGCAGGGAACCGAGCTTGGTAGCACGCTGGAAGAGATCGCGCTAATCTGGACAAAACTTAAGCAGTTAGAACCTCAACACTTTAAGCGCATTAAATTTTGCCTTGATACAGCCCACCTTTGGGGGGCCGGCTATGACCTTTCATCCAGGGATTCAGTTAACAGATTCTTTAATGCTTTCGATTCTGCAGTCGGTTTAAAACACCTCGCCTGTCTTCATTTTAACGATTCCAAAAAAGAACGCGGCAGTAAAGTTGACCGTCATGACAACCTGCTTCAGGGACAGGTAGGGGAAGAAGGGCTCAAAGCCATCGTAAAATTCGCTGAAATAAATAATATTCCCCTCATCCTGGAAACTCCGGAAAAAGACGGACACACCCATCTGGGTGATATCAATATAGTACGGGAAAGGCTTTTAAATTAATGTTCATCTTTAACCAGCAAT
>JAGOLJ010000069.1 GCA_017994125.1 Candidatus Altimarinota bacterium | reverse complement strand
TCCCAAACCCTTGGGTTCATAAGGATAGAAGCGTCTAATCCGACCATATCTTCCCGATCCTGGACAAAGTTTTTCCACCAGATTTTTTTAAGGTTATTTTTTAATTCGACTCCGTAAGGACCGTAATCCCAGGTATTAGCAAGGCCTCCGTAAATTTCGGATCCAGCAAAGATGAATCCCCTGCGCTTGGCAAGCGATACTACTTTATCCATTGAAACCAGATTTTCTTCCTTTTGATTGCTCATTATGATGATAAGTTATTGCTTGGCTTAATTTAAGTAAATCACGCTTTACTGTCCAGCATAATTGTTACCGGTCCGTCATTTTCCGACTTTACTTCCATGTATGCCTGAAATTGGCCTTCGCTTATTCTGATGCTGGTTTTCATGAATTTTTCAACGAAGAGTCCGTATAGTTTTCTGGCTTCTTCAACCGGGGCCGCATTGCCAAAATCGGGGCGCTTGCCCTTTCTGCAGTCTGCCATAAGTGTAAAAGCCGATACAATCATGATTTCACCCTTGATGTCCCCAAGCGACAGATCGAATTTTTTCTGTTCATTTTCAAAAATCCTTAATTCCTGCGTCTTTTTAATCAGGAAATCCATATCTGTTTCGGTATCCCCGGTTCCGATTCCCAGGTAAAGTAGAATTCCCGGACCAATAGCCGAGATTTGCCGATTATCAACATAAACCGACGCCGATTTAACCCTTTGAATAAGTGCTTTCATAATACGCTCAATTTACCGTACGGGTTATTTTTGGGGAGCGTCTTTCTGCTTATTCCTCCAGTCGAGCATGGCATTGCTTAACAGATTCATAAAAGATTCCGCGGTCTGGTGGGTCATGTTGATGCGATTGACGACCTTGATGGTCATTGGTTTGGTGTTAGGCAGGATATAGCCAATATCAACAATAACTTCATTGGCGTTTACATGTACTGACATGGCGTTGGAAAAAATTCCCTGCTCAATGGCTGGGTCGATCTTTACCTGAATTGGCTCTTTTGCATCCGGCATATTGATAGTTGTTATGAAATATTGGTTAGTTTTAATAGATTGTTTTGATCCTTTTAACTTTTTTTTGATGCCAACTGGCCGCAGGCGGCGTCGATATCCTGGCCAAGGCTGACCCTGACTGTTACCGGGATTTTCTGCTGTTCCAGGATTTCCCTGAAGGCTTCAATCCGGGACTTATCGCTGCCGGTGATATCTTTAATGCCGGTTGCATTATAAGGTATCAGATTAATGTGGCAAAGCAGATTTCTGCTTATCCTGGCGAGGTTTAAGGCGTCTTCCCTTGAGTCATTCAGGTCTTTCAGCATCACATACTCAAAGGAAACCCGGCGGTTTGTTTTTCCGATGTAAAACCTGATGGCTTCCATAAGGTCGTCCAGCCGGCACATTTTGGCAACTGGCATTAGTTCCTCCCTTTTTTCCTGGGTTGCGGCGTGTAAGCTGACAGCCAGATTTACCTGGATATTCTCATCGGCCAGCCTCAAAATCCCGTCTCTTATTCCTGAAGTGGATAAAGTGATGCTCCTTGCTCCAATATTAAAACAGTCCTTGTCATTAAGCTGTCTTACGGCTCTCATAACGTTATCGTAATTAAGGAATGGCTCGCCCATCCCCATGAAGACAATATTGGAAATTCGCTGTTTTTCCTTTTGTAAAAGAAGGTAAAAATAGAGTACCTGATCGGTGATCTCATCGTAGGTCAGATTCCGGTGAAACCCCATTTTCCCTGTTGCGAAAAAGGCACACCCCAGCTGGCAGCCTGACTGGCTTGAAACGCAAACTGTGCTTCGCCCATCCTTAAATCTCATAAGGACGCTTTCGATCTTTTTACCATCATGTGTCTCAAAAAGTGCTTTGGTGGTTTTTTTATCCCGCGAACTGAGTTCCCTTATTATTTTAAGGCTGCTAACAGGAAGGCTTTCGGAAATGTTTTTTCTTACGACGGAAGGTAGTGTAGTCAATTCACTAAAATTGGTGATCCCCTGCTTAAAAACAGCATCCATCAACTGCCTGGCACGATAGGGTTCAACCCCGAGCTCTTTCAATCTATTTTTTAGATCTTCCTTATCTTTCATTTGGAGGTGTTGTATAGGTTGCAACAACAGGTATTTTACATTCATTTTTTGCCTTTGTTAAGGCGTTTTTCAACTTTTGAAGCTGTTTACGGATTTGACCTGCACGGGGTTTATTTTGTTTATTATGTTCTTATTTTTTAATTTTTAACATTCCATATGCACACACTGATCATTACCGATGATGCCAGGGAGGCACTTTTCATACAAAAGGGCATACAACTGGAAGATATGCCATCTTTAATCATGGATTTCCGTAACGACGAAGACATTAAAAATGAATTAATCTATTGCGACGGGGTGTTTTTAAATCTTAAAGGGGATAGTGAACCTGACCCCCTGCTACGGCTATGCCGCACCTATAAAAAGGATATTCCTATTGTGCTTCTTTCAAGTAAGACAGAGAAGAAATTACTGGAGATATCTATCCTGGAAGATATCCCCTACTTCCAACGTCCTTTTCCCCTGCGTAATATAGCTTCAACCATGAGGATGGCCATTTTTATGGCGAAGGAGGACACCTGTGAGGAAGTGTATCAGTTACGAGACCTTCAACTGAATGTCAATTACCACCAGGTTAAACATAAAGATGAAAACATTTACCTGAGGAACCGTGAATTTTCGCTACTGCATTTTCTTATGGTTAATAAAGGTAAAATCCTTAGCCGGAATACTATCCTGGAAAATGTATGGGATCGGAATGCCAACATGCTTACTAATACGGTTGAGGTCCACATGAGTCACCTGAGAAAAAAAATTGAAAAAAAATATGGTACTAAGTACATCCATACAATCCCTTGTACGGGTTATATGTTAAATTAATAAATAAGACATCCTTTTACCTGATTTAGCTAGCTCATTTTTCTTTTAATATTTTTTATTGATGTTATATTTCTGCAGTCTTATTTTTTAGTTTTTAGCTTAATATAGTTATGCCCATGCCTTCTGATGCTATTTTTTCCGTTCTGGAACAGTTAAAACCGCAGGTTGAGCAGATGCTTTTGCTTCTAAACCAAAAGGAAAAACACGTCATCGAAGAAAGGTTTGATCTCAATAATAAGGGCAAAAAGACACTGGAAGAGATCGGGGGCTTCTACAATGTTACAAGGGAAAGAATACGCCAGATTGAAAGGACCGCCTTAAGCAAATTGCGCCGGAATATTGAAAATTTTGTGGTAAACAAGCTTAACGAGGCGGCTTTTATTTATCTTTCTGAACAGGGAGGCGTTGCAAAGGCTGATAATGTCGTTTCTTATCTCATCAGCAACAATGAGAATTATTCAAAATCATCTATTTTATTGATTTTGTCTCTGGATAAACGTTTTGATTACTTTTCAAATACTATCCATTACCACCCTTACTTCAAGTTGAATTCAATTGAAACCAGGTTGGTGGACAATATCTGTGATGCGACTGTCCGGATCCTTAAGGAAAAAAATCAGCTTACTGCTCTTAAGGAGATGGCCGGATTACTCAAGGAAAAGGCTGCTCTTTCGGGAAATTTTGATGCCAACATGCTGGCTGGAGTTTATGAAATCAATAAATCGTTTAAGCTTGTGGACTCTGAGGTGGGGTTGATTGAATGGAGACAGATAAATCCAAGGACACTGAGGGACAAGATCTATTTTGTGTTGAGGAAATCTACTAAACCCCTGCATTTTGTGGATATATCAAATGCTATTATCAAAGAGGCTTTTGACAGAAAAAACGTTAATCTCCAGGCTGTCCATAATGAGCTAATCCGGTATGAAGATTTTGTACTGATCGGTCGTGGTATTTATGCACTTAAGGAATGGGGATATGACCATGGCACAGTCGCCGACATCATTACCGATATTTTGAAAGAGAAAGAATCTCTTGCTGAGGCTGAAATAATTGAACAGGTTTTGCAAAGAAGAAAAGTAAAGCCGATTACGATTATGTTAAACCTCAAGAACAAGAAACAGTTTGTCCGCGTAGGAAGAAAACAGTATGCCTATAAAAAGGCTTAAAGCGTTTCAAAGCCTAATGTAATTCTGACGGTTTATTTTGAAATCTTCCTTCATTTTTTGGGCAGAGGTAACCATTTGATTGATTACTTCCTTGTTGATGATTCTTCTAACTTTGACCCTGGTTTTGTTATAAAAATGTTTAGCCTGAGCATTTTCTGGTTCTATATTCAGTATTTCTATACTGGCCATCATGGCACTTTCATATTTATGCAGCTGATAAAGGGTTCTAATTTTTTCCATGCTGGAATATATGAAATCGCGTTTTTCTTCGATTTTTTGAATCTGAGCTTTCTTTTTAAAGTTTTCAATAAGCTTTTTTAACTTTTCTGACCGTCCATCAATACGCAGCAGGTTTTGATAGAAGAGGATGATGTCTTCGTACTTATCACTTTGAAGGAGTGCCTGTGATTTGCTTATTTCCTGATCAACCCAGGTTGATTTTATTTTCTGGACAAGGGCTTTGACTTCTTTTTCGTGCAGATTTAGAAGTCTGAGTTTCTCTCCCTGCCTTAAGGCTTCCTGAAAATTGCCACCTGCCACCATATCCTTGATATGAGCTATTTCTTTAATATATAGAGATTCCTGTATTTTAGCCGTATAAATTTCGTAAGCTTTCTGCACTTTTAACATGAACTGCTTTAAAGGCGGAAAGTCATTAATAAATGGTTCCAATCTTCTTAGACTTTCCATCAATACAGGGAAATTTTTTGCTTTGAAAAGCTGCTTGAGATTTTTTAAATCTGCTTTAATCGCTTCCTTGTTCAACTTCCGGACCTCGGCTTCAATTTTGTTCTTAAACCGGATAATCCTGATATTTTCGGGATCGAAGCGTAAAACTTCCAGACAAGCCCTGTGGGCATCCTGCCAATCATGTCTTTCAATAAGCTCTTTGATTGTACGATACGCCTCGTTTAATGATTGTTGTTGAACAGGCATTTAAATTTATAATGATTCCAGTTCCTTTATTTTATTTTGAAGGCTTTGCATTTCATTTTCAAGGACTTTGCATAAATCCATCTCCTTGGCTACAACTTCCTTAGGAGCCTTGGCGATAAAATTTTCATTCTTAAGCCTTGCACTAAGCTGCTCCAAACGCTTTTGCGTTTCTTCAATTTTTTCACGAAGCTGTCTGGTCTCTTTTTCTATATCAAATAATCCCTCAATGGGAATAAAAAGATCTATGCCATCAATGTATTTCCAAAGAGCTCTTTTGATTTTAGGACCTTCCGCTTTTATTTCCAGCTCACTAAGCCTGGCCATTCTTATGATTGGTTCGCGTTTTTCTTCAATCATTTTGGCCCATTTGCCGGCATGAATGATGGCCTTAACTTTCTGGGCATGTTCAATTCTGTTTTCAGCGCGAATGCTTCTGATAGAAGCTATTATTCCGGTAATCATTTCCATCTCTTTTTCTTCTTTGGGGAAGATTAACCTGGTGTTCACCTTTGGCCAGGATGTTTCTGCCAGCATTTGAGGTTCCTGCAGGTAACTCCAAATCACTTCGGTTACAAATGGCACGAACGGATGCAGAAGTTTAAGAATGGTTTTTAACACGTAGAGCAGCACTGGCGGGTTCATGTGCTCACCTTTGGAAATTTCCAGATACCAGTCACAGAAGGGGCCCCACGTAAACTCATAAATTTTAT
>JAGOLJ010000004.1 GCA_017994125.1 Candidatus Altimarinota bacterium | reverse complement strand
AATTTATCCTGTACGTAAAACTGGACCGTCCACGTACCAGTGAATGGGCCGACTCCACCACCGCCTACGCCTTTAAAGATATTGCCGCTTACCTTTTTGACTACCTCGGCGTCCCCCCAGATAAAGGATAAAAAATGGAGCGGCCCTCCATGTTACTAAAAGTCTTCTACTCCCTATTATGGTTTTATTTATCACCTAATTTGTGGTAAAATATTTAGATTATAAATACAAAACAAAACCTAAAAACTAACAAAAACCAATATGCACAAAAAGATCCTTATTGCTGCTTTGGCAATGGTAGCTGTTCTATCCATTGTCGCAGTAAACCTAAGTTTCCAAAACAGCCAAAACTTAAAAGCAAGCCTTTTGGGGGCCACTTCATCTAAGCTGGTGGCAATTGAATCTGACTGGGAAAAATGCGGTAAATTTAACGATGTAACTCCGTCAGACAGCTTCTGCTGGCTTACCCGCATCATGCGCGACCGCCACATTTTTACCGGTGACATCAATGGTAACTTCAGACCAAATGACCCTGTTTCAAGAGCTGAATTCGCCAAAATCCTGGTAACCGCACTCTACGGATTAAATGTAAATCTGGAAGACACCGCCACTCTTCAAGGATCCACACTCGGCTTCACCGACCTTTTTGGCACTCATTGGGCCTATCCTTACATTAAAGTGGCAAAAGAAAGAGGCTTAATTAAGGGCTATCCGGACGGGACCTTTAAAATGGATAACCTGGTCAGCCGTGCCGAATTTTCCAAAATGGTCTATTCCCAAATTCCAGATATCTACAAAAAAATCCAGGAAGCAAAGACCTATGTACTTAACAATTGGCAGAATCCGGACGCCTATACCGCTCTGGAGTTCAAAGCAAACCAGTGGTACACAGATTATATGATGATGCTGATTTACGCCAATAGCCACGGAATCTTCCTTCAAACCTGCGAAAATGTCGGCAAAATCTGCCCGGAAAGGCCGGTTACCAGACTTGAAATTGCCGCTGCACTCCAGCGTCTTACCACTGACTACCAGTTACCTGTAGGTTATGCCGAAAGTGATACAGCTGTCACTGGAGCAATCACCGCGGAAAACTGTGGCAAAATCTACAAACTGGTTAACATAACCGCAACTCTACAAAACCTTGGACTAAACGCAAATGACGTCATCAACAAATGCGTAACCTCTTATCCCAAAAACAATACCACTAAAACACAAACACCCAGCAATCCTACAGGCATAACCAGCGAACTCAGCGCCACTAACTGTCAGAAAATCAGAAACCTCAGCAATATCACAGCCACACTGCAAATGCTTGGTATCAGCCAGAGTATTCAGAATCAGTGCGCAAACGCCTACCCAAACATCTGGAACCCGGTACAGCAAACACCCAACCCAACCGGCATTACCAACCAGCTCTCTGCCGAAAACTGTCTTAAGATCACCAGACTCCCCAACATGACTGCCACTCTGCAATCATTGGGTATCGACACCAACCTGATGACACAATGTAACACCACTTACTGGAGCGTTTGGAATAAATGCTCCACCCTTCTCGACTGGAAAAGAGCTTACGGAACATCCGGATTAAGTTCAAAAATGAGCAGCAATTACCCTCCTTTCACCAGTGAAGATTCACAAAGTTGCGCCAACCATTATGGAGCGATCTGGCATTCCGAAATTTCAGACCAGCTCACTGCCGAAAACTGTTTAAAAATCACCAGACTTCCCAACATGACTGCCACACTTCAATCACTCGGCATTAATACTGACCTGATGACACAATGTAACACCACTTACTGGAGCGTTTGGAATAAATGCTCCACCCTCTGGACCTGGAAAAAAGACTACGGAACATCCGGATTAAGCTCAAGGATGAGCAGCAACTATCCTCCATTCACCAGCGAAGATTCAGTGAAATGCGCCAAGAATTACGGCATGATGTGGCACTATGAAGTAAACAACGAAATCACATTAAACAACTGCACCAAAATACGCAGACTATCCAATATGACCGCTATTCTGCAAAGCATCGGTATAGATCCTGACAGCACTCTTGGCAACTGCGCCGACAACTTCCGCTCCATGTGGGATAGCCCAAATCCATAATGAAGAATTCATAAACCATTATCAAAAATGCCCTCTTACTATAAAATAAGAGGGCATTTTATTTTCCGAATGAAGAAAAACAAAGCCCCCCGTCACGTCCCAAACGCCATCCTCAAGTCAATTCTGCACCCGTTCAATTTAATCTTTCTATTACCATTTATCTACAATCCCTTTTATGGAGCCAATCCCAGCGAAACTCCAAAACTCTCTTTTTTCCTTATAGTTCTGGCCCTACTGACAGCCTGGCACCTCTATCGCACCTTTGGACAAAAACCCCTTGAATTCAAAATCGATAAAAAGCTGGCGATATTGATCGCGCTATTTCTTTTATCGGCAATCATCTCCACTATCTTTTCTTTCGCTCCCATCGAAAGTATTTTTGGATTTTACATGGACGCCAAAGGCCTTATTCCGCTCCTCTGCTGGACACTCTTCTTCCTTTACGCCTATACCCATTTCAAAGAAAATGAATACACGTCACAATCATTGATCCTGATAGAAATCATCGGTCTGCTTTGTTCGGCATACGCTGTTTATCAAAAGCTCACCATGGACTATAGCAGCATTTTTGGAGCCGGTCAGCTTCTTGCCGGAAGGGTCTATTCCTTTTTTTCCAATCCTAACGATTTTGGGCAGTACCTGATTTTTCCCTTTTTTGCCGCGCTTATAAATCTTATCACCAACAGGCAACGCCAAATCAGATACCTTCACATCGCCTCCTTGCTTCTAATTTCAGCAGCACTTCTGCTCTCGGTTAACCGCGCGTCTATTCTGGCCGTTATTATTGGCATGATCGCCTACTTTTTCATTAAGATCAAAAACCGCAAAGCTAAAATCATCGGCATTATCATAACCGCTGGCAGTATTATTTTTGGCCTGGTCATCTTACTTACCAGTGCCCGGTCCATCTTTTCCCGTCTGCTTTTATGGACGGACTCTCTGCAATTGGTTTTCCAAAAACCCCTTATTGGATTTGGCCCTTCAACTTTCCCGTCAATAATACAACCTGTACTTTCACCCGGAATCTACAGCTATGAACAAATGATGGCACTACCCAACCATCCTCATAATGAAACTTTGTCCCTCTTATTAAGTCAGGGCTTTTTGGGACTGGTCATTGCCACCATCTTTCTGGCCACAATTTTATATTACGGATTCAAAAAAGCGACGGCGGATAATCACAGTCTCCTTCATTTCGCCTTAATTACAACCATTTCAACCATTGTCACCGCACAGTTTACGTATCTCCAGATTACTCAAATCGCCTATCTGGCAATCAGCCTCGCCATTATCTGTATTACAACCGTCAGTGAAAAAAACTCATTCAAAATTAAACTAAATGGAACCAGATATTTTATTGCCCCGCTCATTATTTTCCTCACTCTCTTCGCAGCCTTTAAGCTCACCCTGACAGACAACATGCTGGGTAAAGCCATGGGAAAAACTTTCACTGATCCGCCTGAAGCAACCGCCATTTTTGAACAGCTGCTCAACGGTTACCAGCCCTACAGCTACCCCTATGATGCCTACTTCACTCTTCTGGAAAACCAGTTTTTCACAGACTGGGAACTACGGACCCGTGCCCGCGAACACCTCAAACAATATGGAGCCATTACCAACTATAACTACCAGTATTACTCCTACGCAGGCATGATTGCCTATGCCGACGGCAACAAATCACTTGCCGCACAGGAATTTGAAACAGCCGAACATTACGCACCAGCCTCCGCCCGCGTCTGCGCTGACAATATGTCCGCGGCACAGGAAGCCGGAGATATTGCCTCTGCCCAAAAAGCCGCAAAACGCTGTTACGGTTTCCTCCCCGACTTTATTAAATCCGCTTCTCCTGCCCAATTACAACAATCTCCGTCCGAAGAGATCCGCATTTTCCTGAAATCAAATCCAGTCTACTACCAGATTATGGCAACAATGGGGTCACCAAAATCAAAGTAAATCCCGCCAACAAGCCCCAAACACCACGCCCCACCTCAACAGCCTGACAGAATTCATTTATCTAAAGGTTGCAAGAAAGCATAATGCGATATACCATACATGCGCCATTTATAGGGCCTTCGTATAGTGGCAGTACAGAGGTCTCCAAAACCTTTAGCGCGGGTTCGATTCCTGCAGGCCCTGCCAAAAACTTCAACGCAAACACTTCAACCATATGGAGCTAATTGCAACCTGCGCCTTCGGCCTGGAAAAACTTGTCTATGATGAACTGAAAAAGCTCGATTTTTGGGTAATCAAAACCGAAGACGGACGCGTAACTTTTAAAGGTGATGATCTGGAGCTTATCAAAGCAAATCTTTGGCTGCGCTGCGCCGACCGCGTTGAAATTAAAATGGGAGAATTTAAAGCCACCACTTTTGACCAGCTGTTTGACGCCGTAAACGCGATGGAATGGGAAAAATTCGTTAGCAAAAATGATGTCTTTCCTGTTGCCGCTACCAGCGTAAAATCCATGCTGCATTCCGAACCGGCCATTCAAAGCATCGTCAAAAAAGCCGTCGTCAAAAGGCTCCAGCAAAAATACAAAATAGAAACTCTTCCCGAAAACTCGGAAGCTGTTTACCAGATTGTCGTCAAAGCAAACAAAGACCAGTTCATCGTTGCCATCGATTCCTCCGGCGACAGCCTGCATAAGCGCGGCTACCGCTTCCGCGTAAACGGCGCCCCCATCAAAGAAACTTTGGCCGCAGCCATGGTTAAGCTCTCCGACTGGGCACCCGAACGCAGTCTGGTTGACCCTTTCTGCGGCACCGGCACCATCGCCATCGAAGCCGCCTTAATCGCCAACAACATCGCCCCCGGCCTAAAACGCCGCTTCGCCTTCCAAAAATGGGGCTGGCTCAACCAGCAAAACATTGAACAGGCCTATACCGAAGCCCGCCAGGCCATAACACCCAAAGGACGGCTCCCCATTTACTGTTTTGATCTGGAACAGTCCGTCCTGCAGCTGGCCGAAGCCAACGCCGAACAAGCCGGCTTCCGCAACCTCAATTTTAAACGCGCCGACTTTAATGATCTGGACTTCAGCAAATTTGAAAACTGCACCTTCATCACCAACCCGCCCTATGGCGAACGCCTTGAAGATAAAACCGCTGTTGATGAAATGTACCAAAAACTCGGCGAAAAATTTGCGCAAACCAAAAACTGCTCCCTGTTCATTATTGTTGCCGACGAAAACTTCCCCAAACTTTTTGGCAGACCCGCCGATAAAAATCGTAAGCTTTTCAACGGCAAAATCCGCTGCTACCTGTTTTCCTTTTACAGCAAATAAATTTTAACCGGCGCTCCATGACCATAAACGCTGCCAATAAATATCTGATCAAACTGGATAGTGGTTCACTTATGCCGCAGATAGGCCTTGGAACCTGGCATTCCGACCCCGGAGATGTTGGTTCCGCTGTTGAATACGCCCTAACTAAATACAACTACAGGCACCTGGATTGCGCCGCCCGCTATGGTAATGAACCCGAAATCGGTCAGTCCCTTAAAAAAATCTTTTCCTCCCAAAAATTAAAACGTGAAGAAATATTCATCACCAGCAAACTCTGGAACAGCGAACATGCCCCGGACAAAGTCGAAAAAGCCTGCCGCCAGACACTAAAAGATTTAAACCTGGATTATCTTGATCTATACCTGGTCCATTGGGGGCTCGCCTTCACCAAAACAGACGCCGAACTGGATAAAAACGGGACCTTTATCTCCGCCAACATTCCACTCCACCAGACCTGGGAAAAAATGGAGCAACTGGTCAAAAAAGGCCTAGTCAAAAACATCGGCGTTGCCAACTTCACCGCCCCCATGCTTCTGGATCTGATTGCTTACGCCAAAATCAAACCGGCCGTAAACCAGATCGAAATCCATCCCTACAACCCTCAAACCCGCCTGGTCAAATTCTGCCATGACTATGGCATCGCCGTTACCTGCTACAGTCCGCTGGGATCGCCAGGCCATTTCCACGGCGCCAACATTCCGGTCGTCCTCAAAGATCAGGCCATCGTAAAAATCGCCGACACCCACCATAAATCGCCCGCCCAGGTCATCCTGCGCTGGGATCTGCAGCGTAACACTATCGCCATCCCCAAAAGCGTCCACCCCGAACACATTAAGGCAAACATCGACCTCTTCGACTTTGAACTCACCAGGGAAGAGATGCAGACTATCGGCAACCTGCCTTTCCACCACCGTTATCTTGATCCGGCCGACTGGTGGGGCGTCCCCTACTTTGACTGAATCTCATTTCACCTAAATTCCTTCAATCGGCCATTTGCCCCGGTCATAGCGTAACTGATCCCCAAGCAGCACCTGAAAATGATACTGACGGATAGCCGCAATGTCACGCGCCTTCAAAAACGGTGAACAGTTTCTTTCCATACAAAGCCCGTCATAATTCATCGTCTTATAGATAAGATAATTAGGCACCATCTTGCAGAACTGCTCACGCTCTTTTTCTGAAAGCTTGGATAACTGGTTATCGCAAAACATCACGTTAAGCTTCATCTTCTTCACCTTCAAATATTCCTTGTAGATCTCATCATCAAGGAAAGTAAAAGCTTCATCAATCAAAAACCATAAATCTTTTGGAGCACTTTTTTCCGCCACCACTTTAAAAAACTTCTTCAAAAATTTGATCCCATTCTCACGGGCCTTACGCTCACCATCCTTCATCATACGCCCGTAAACAATCACCATCTTACCAGCCTTCAGATGTTTTTTAAGATCACTCTGCGACAATTCAAAACTTCCATAAACCACACGGTCAGCAACCTGCTGTGACTTGATATGGTCCTTGATGCTTTTGGCCAAATCTCCATAGGGATCCAGAATCAAACCGGCCCCGCCATTTTTAATAACATCAATCGCTACCTTCAAAAAAGTTGTAGACTTTCCCTGTCCAACACGCCCCGTCAAAAAGACGATGTCTTTAAAAATAGTGGATGGAAGCGTTATTTTATCCCCGATTTGAATCTCAAACATATAGTTATGGTTACGGGATATCGTCTGGAAGTATAACAAAAATGGGCAAGATGTCAATTACGGCTCTTGCCCATTAAAATTTCAAATTGGTTTTCTCTTTAGATTTTGCCAGCAGCCATAAGCTTATTAAGAATAACGGCCGCATCACCGCGGGTCAAATAAGCATTGGGGAAGAAATACCCATTGGATCCGCTTACCAGGCCCATATCTTTGGCCGCAGCCACATATGGAGCATACCAGGCCGAAGAAGGGACGTCGGTAAATGAACTTACATTTTTATATTTACTCAGATCAACCTCTGTTAAAGATACCGCAATCTTAATAAATTCAGCACGGGTAACGGAATTGGCTGGTTTGTAAGTGCCATCATTGTAGCCTTTAATGCTGCCCACCTGATTCAAAACCAGCACATAGGAATAAAACCAGTCATTGGCTGCTACATCACTAAAACCTTTGGCCATATAAGTTGAAGCAGTTGGCATTTTATCAAAAGCCAAAGCTAAAATCTTGGCGATTTCAGCACGGTTTATATTTAAGTCCGGCCTAAATGTGCCATCCGGATACCCCTTCATCAAACCGGCGTCATATACCGCCTTAACAGCTGAACTATAGTTTGCCGTTCTGACATCAGGGAACCCTGAGCTCACCACTGTCGTTGATGTTTTGGAAGTCGTAGCGGTTGTTGAAGTTCTTGTCGTTGTGGAAGTTTGCGTTGTTGTCGAAGTCTGCGTTATAGTCCCATAAGCAACGCTAAAGGCATTCTCAATTGTGTAAGTATCAGAACCAACTGTATTCGTTGCATTAACTTTAACCACATACTGCCCGGCTGGAGCAAACTTGTTATCATCACCTATACCATCCCAGTAAGCATCCAGTTTATACCCACCTCCAACCGCGGTTAACGGCACAATGGAAGCAACCTTAACTAATCCCTTTAATGAATCAACGCGATAGGCGTCAACCGTCAGGTTGGCATCCGTATTTAAAGTAAAGTAGATATGGACCTCTTCTTTTTTGTTGGGATCAAAACTCTTGGAATTAGAATTGGGTAAACTTATATTTGAGAAACTGATCTTGGGTGCGTACTTATATTCAACCGGAGGTGTATAGGATTTTACCGTTACAGAATTGGAACAGTTCACTGTAACCTGATTAACACCGGCAAGTGCGACCCCGTTGGCATCAACTGCCGTCAAAACAACATAAGCGGTCTTTGGCGACGGCGTAGTGCTTAAGTAAGACACGCTCTTAAAATCTGATCCGCTTCCCCCCGGATTAAGCGAAAATGTACTTACCTTTCCACCCACACCTTCCCCATACCATACGCCGTAAAGTTTGGCCGCGCTGGTTTTATTGTTATTGGAAATGTTCAACTTCCAGTTAACACTATTCCCCACTACTACCGACGTTGAATCTGCAGAGCACGAAGTAATCAGATTTAACTGGGATACTGAAGACTGCTGTGGTGTTGAAACCTCCAGCCAGGTTGAAGCAGAAGGCTTAAAGGTGCAAGGAATATCATTTGGAAATTGCGAACCGTTTTGCAACTTAACTGACATAGATGTTAGAACCGTCGGATAATCCGTAGTAGCCCTAACCAAATCATTATAAGTCACTCCCCCTTCAGTGTCCGTCACTGGATCGCCCTGAATCGTTTCAGGATAACCGGTAACAAAACTCACATTATCACCACTTTTAACACTCTTATTCCACAAAGGAATATACTGCTTGCCCATATTGCCACCAGTCCATCTCAAATCATATTTCAAAGTAGCAGGACTGACCGTCTTATTAGAAGAAGGTGTCTTGCCATCGCCACCAACTACCTCCGCCGTACAGGAAGTGAGCTTAGGTATAGTGTTCACTTGAGCCGGCGGTGCGGCAGCCTCCACGACCAAACTTCCACAAGTCAATGGAGCACTCGTTTTACCTCCTGAAGTTACAGTAACAATTGGAGTAAACGTTTTACCTGCAAAACTGGAATCATACTTTGACGTGGTATTAACTACATAAAGTGGAGGATCAAAACCATCTTCGGGCGATGCTGAACCTGAAGACGCCCCAGTACCTCCCAACCCATGAAAATTAACCTTCATGTCTGAGCCGACATTGGTCGCCTTAACAATCCAGTTAATAGCCACAGGATTTGACGAAGGAGATATTGTAAATGGATCCAAATAATCAGCATCTGGATCCGTTATTGATCCGGGTCTGCAAGTGACAACAACTGGCGCTGGAACCGCGGCCGGAACATTAATTGTCCCACAAGAAACTGTCCCTGCTGCTGCAGTATCATTATCATAATAATATTCCATCGAAATCGGAGCCCCTGACGTAATATTGGTAAAATTATCACTTATACTACCCTGGGAAATATCCTCTTCCGAAATACCTGTTTTCTTTAAATTACCAGATCCTGCCAACCCGGGAGCAAGCCATTTATAGGAAAAGGTATGTCCACCCTTAACCCATGCAAGAGCACCACTTGAAGCTGTTGCCGAAAAAGTAACATTACCTCCTGAATCCACAGAAGAAGGATTAACACTACATCCCGTAATTGTAGGTTTATTTAAAGGAGATACTGGGATAAGTTCATTTCCGACTACCTGAGGAACAGAACCTACAATTACACCTGACTGCTGTAGAGGGGATTCATTTTCGCCTGACCCCACTGGAATCTGCGGAGTTTCGCCTGGCACTACCAGGGGCTCCGAGACATTACCGAAATTCGCTGGGAGATTCGGAATTCCGCTCAAATTACCCTTAAAAACAGTTCCCTGTGAAAACATAATTGCGCCACCAACGACTAACAAAATCCCCAAAGCGGCAGCTCCAAAAATTACATACCGCTTATTATTTCCTTTTAAAAGAAATTCCTTTAATATTTTCATATTTATTTTAGTTAATATTTATTTTAGTTAATATTTATTTATGTTATTGCAAAATTATACCACATAATGACCATTGGCGCAATAAACCATTGCACCCCCATCCCATTCATAGAATAATGTCCATCATGAAACTCTACTACATACGCCACGGCCAAACCGAACAAAACATAAGACATATCATCCAGGGGCAGACCCACGGAAAGCTTAGCAAAGAAGGCAAAAAACAGGCCGATCTGCTTGGCCGCAGGCTTAAAGATGAAAAATTTGACATTATTTATGCCAGCGATCTGGAAAGAGCCTCTGATACAGCTCGAAGCATCCACCATTACCAACCCCATACCCCTATTTCCTTTACCAGCGAACTGCGTGAACGTAACTTTGGAGAGTATAATGGTAAACCATCTGACGACGCCCAGATTGGATGGGGAAAACACACCAATATTCTGGAGCACCAAAACTACCTCTTCCCTCCCGGTGGCGAAACTCTACCCGCGATGCAAAAACGCGCCCAGAAATTTCTCAAAAAGATATTATCCGGACACCCCAATCAAACCGTTGCCATTGTATCACACGGCACCTTTGGTCGAGCCTTCTTGGCAGCTATCCGCAGGACAAAAGTCGAAAAGCTATACCATCTGCGACTCCATAATGCCAGCATTAGCATTTTTGAAATAACCATACCTTCGACAAAAAATTCACCAGGGAAATTCCATTATAAAACAATCGCCTTCAACGACATTTCCCACCTTTAAAAGGCATTAATTAAGGCTCCAGACTCGGATAAAAACACCCCCTAACCAAATATTGACAAAACTGGCACTTTTAAATAAAATAACACCCCTTATGCTATAACCAAGGCATAAACCAAAGATGAAATCCCAACCGCCACAATCAGCGCAGGAGTCCAAAAATGGCTTTGATGTCCACCAATATGACGACAACCCCCTCCTGAATTACGACGGACTAGTCGAAGCCTGCAACCAGATTTTTCCCGGAGGACAAACCATTTCCCGCAAAAAATACCAGGAACTGGTCGCCAAATCCTACAGAATTGATATGGAAAGTTATGCCCGACTCCATAATTTTACCGATGCCGTAGACCTTACCAACTTTTTTTCAAAAATAGTAGCCGCCATGCCGGCCGAAGCAAGGACCAACCGTATTTTAGTTGTTGGTTGCGGACAAGGACGTCTAGCCGAGGTCTACATTGCTCTGGCCAAAAAACACGGCATCCAAGAAATTATCCAGAATGACCTTATTCCAGACCACGTTGCCGCCACCAGGGAAAAAATCCAAAAAATTTACGGCAATGATGGCAGCGATGCCAACGGGGTAAAAATCACCTACGCTCCAGGCAACATCCTTGATGCCAATATTCAGGGCGGCCCTGTTGACGCAGCCTACCTTCTCTGGTTTGTAGGCGCTGAATTCTGCGATCCAAGCTCAGACAAGAAATTAACCAGAACCAGACATCGGATTTATCGCCGTATACACGACCTTCTGGTCCCGGGAGGTGGTATGATTGAGGACTCCCCCGATCCAAACATGAAACCCGGTTTCTTCTACACTCTTGCCCAAAAAACAGCGCATATTCTGAAGCAGAGAAATATCATGCCAAGGCAGCAGAGTAACATGATCCTCAATAACTGGTCATCTGAACAACCCGACGGATTCCCCTATCAAATCCGCTGCGTTCCCAAAAACGGCGCGGACGCCCACGAAAAAGAGAAAGCCGGTTTTACCTATGTCACCAGCCTTTCTACATCCATTCCTGAAAAATCCGATTACCGTTCAGCCGATACCGTCGTCCACACCATTGAAGAAACTGACAATATTGGTGATGCCATAGACACTTTAAACCTGTTGAAACAGAAAACCGTCCAGTTCCCGGATATAACCGACCCTTTCCAAAAAAGGCGCGTCATTAAATGGTGGGAAAGATAAAAACTGTACCTGTTTCTCTACAAACTATCTTAACGGTCAGCTAATTCGCTTTACCCCAGCCCTAGCTCTAAATTCCCCAGAGCTTATTAAAAATAGCCTTGTAAGTCCTGGCTTCAGCTTTATCACGCCTAAGAGTTCCCTGCAGTGGATTGAGTGAAAAAGTCATCACCAAATCACCAACCACATTAATGTTGGAATCAATTTTAAAATTAGGGAGAAGCTTTATTGCCGTTAATCTGCTTTCATTATCCTCCAAAAACTGCCTGTCAGTAGCGGTATTTGGAGTAATAATCAAAGCCTTAACATTATAACTCAAACGACGCTTTATATAATTGGCAATAAAAGTATTACCCAGTACCTCAATATCAATTCCACTCTCAATCGCCAAAATATCTTCACCGGTCCTTTTAGCCTCTTCCAGGATCTCCAGATAAACCTTTCTAATACCTTCAATCCCCTCATATTTCATAATCCCAAGTCGCTGCGACTGCTGCAAAGCCGGGACAATCACCTTTTTAAGATTCTGCAGAATAAGCTTATCCCTTTCCAGTTTCTCTTCCAATTGCAGAAAACTGACTCCCTGATAAATATTCCTGTTCTTGCCAACTTTAAGCTCATTGACCAGATTGGCTTTAATAAGACGGCGCACTTCACGCAAAACCACCGTCTTGTTCAAACCGGTCAGTTTTTGCAATTCTGCCAGACTCAATTCATGGTGAATTAAAAGATCCAGATAAACCTTCGCACTTTGCAGGCTAATTCCAAGCAGTTCCGCAATATCCTGGTATTGAATCTTCATACAGCTTTGGTTTGGGATAAACGCTCATCAATCAGCTGGATCTCTTTTCGTAACCTTTGGAGCAGATTATATATCACCTTCTTTAATCTTCCCAAGTTATTTTGCTCATAAATCCGTTCAAAAATCGGGAACAACATCTCCTCCGTCTCCTGAATGTATTCTCTCTGCTTTTCCGGTTTGAATCCATCGATTGTATAAAGATTATGCAGCCTGTCGGCCATTTTTATAGTCACCGCTTCAGGATAATCAATCCAGGAAAGTTCAATTTCATCCATGCTGCTTTTCATGCGGCAATAAGATGTATTCCAGGCAGGATCCTTGGAAAGCAGATCAACAAGTTTGGCTGTCTTATCCCCAAATTTCAACGCCAGATAATCAAGGGTCAAGTCCGTATCCTCCAGGATATCATGCAAAAGAGCCGTATTCAGCATACTTTCCTCGTGTATTCCTTCCTCAACTAAAATATTCCTCACCCCATACAGGTGTGCAGTCACGGGCTCACCGTTTTTGCGTTTTCTGCCGGCATAAACATATTCTATTAAGCTTTTTACATGCATGGCAGCCTCCTTTAAGGACTAGAAAGGATTATAATAATAAAAACTCGATTTTGTCAAATAAATTATTTCTAACACACTAACGTAACTAGTGTTTGTCTGCTTAAAATTAAAAATGTCAACCGCCTACTTGCCTTATAAAAATAGGATTTTATCATCATACTAGATACAGAAAAATCTATAAGGGGAAAGCCAAAACAATTCCACCCAAAATTACACTTTAAGCGTCAAATAAGACCTTTTTCTTCGAATAACGTCAATACTATCTTCTTGAAAAAGCTGCTGCTGTCCCGGTAGCCTAAAACCATAGAAGCTTCTATGCTCGCGGCATCGCACCTCAACGCGCCCGCCTGCTCTTTATCCATAAACCATACTTTATGTTTTTTCACAAAATACAAAATCTGAAAAAAAACATCACCATCCTTTCAGTGCTTGTATTAGTGGGATCTTTAATTCCAATGCAGGCATCTGCACTCCCTATCACCAGGCTATTGTCCCCGCCCTCAGACGGGTACATATCAAAGACATACCAGCAGGGATCACATTATGCCATTGATCTTAAAGCTGCGGAAAACAGCGACATCAAAGCGGCCGCTGACGGGATTGTCACCAAAGTAATTGATACATGTGCCAGAGTTTCACTCCGCTGCGGCGGAGGATATGGAAACCTCGTCATTATCGATCACGGCAATGGACTGCAGACCGCATATGCGCACCTGAACCGGGTAAAAACCTCTGTCGGCACCACCGTAAAACAGGGCCAGACAATAGGATCAATGGGGCGCAGTGGAAAAGTAAAAAGGGCTGATGGTATTCACCTGCACTTTGAAGTAAGGGAAAACGGGCTGAAACAAAACCCTCTTAACTTCATGTAACCTGCATCGGGTATAATTTCATAAACCCGTCCCGGGTTAGGGCACCACCGGCCTTAACCCGGGAATATAAAACAATTCTTAATCCAAAGATCTCAGAAAATCTATAACCGAGCTTTGGAATTCCGTACCTCCAAAATGCCAAAAAAGCCATCCTGTAACAACCAATAGTCCCAGAATAAAAAGAAAATTTCTTGCGGTATTGGACTGCACAGTCTTAATGCCATGGGCAGTAAAATAAGCATTCATACTTGCCGTCGTGCGCGAAGGAATCATCCCCTGCGGAGCACTGGACTGTGATAAAGTCCCCCGAAAACCTACACCCGCCGTGCTGCCTCCCTGCAACTTTTCAGCAACCGGCGCTGCCGCACTGCCAGTCAGGCTTTCAGCAGAAGGAGCCGTCATCTTTAAAGACGTACTCGGATTCAAAGAAACGCCCGCTCCATTTTCCGCAACCTTCCCCGTTTGCAGATTAATGCCATATTTATCCAGCCGGCTCTGAATGAATTTTTTAAGCATGGGATTCATTTTCTCCGAAACCGTCATCAGTTCACCAAGTTTTTCCAAAGAACCGGCGGGCAGGCCCTGAAAATCCGGTAATCCCTGAAAAACCTGTTTCAAATCGTCACTCCCCGCCTTATTGTTTGCATCTTGTTGTGCCATAATAACAAATTTATAATTTTGTTAGATCCAATTATTCGCCGCCCAAAGTCATTTTATGGACCTCCTCATAATATGTAGGTTTACTGCCATCAAGCATCAGATTATAAAATCCCCACATTTCTCCGTCCGGATTGTCATTGGCATCCATGTGTAACCCCATAAAACATTTCCACAAAACTCCATTCATAATTGCCTCTCCCGTACAAATTGGCGGTTCCGCGCCGGTAGCCGTATTCCCAATTGTTCTCACTTCATTTTCCGCGTACAAAAATACTTTATCCCCGTGTACCAGGGCCAGCGCGCGATCATCATAATTCAGTTTTCCAAAGCCATAATTTTCTGTAACACCAGCCGTGGCAGACTGCCCTTGTGGAAAAATAAAACCAGCAACAACATCAACGTTCTCCATCAGGTGACAAACATAAAAAGCATAAAAATCCTTACTCCACTTGGCATGAGTCTGCGCCACAATCTTCCCTTCCAGACTTTTAACATAGGCTTGCGTATAAACATTCAGATTCATCAGCGCCCGGGCATCAGCGGAAGCAATCATCGTACTTAAAAGATCGCCGCCGTACGTATAGCCCGAATCGACCGACACGCAATCTTCACCCTCCACAGTAAGCACATTTTTAAGCTTATCGGCAGGGACAACCCACTGCGCATAAGTTGAATAGTCGGCTGCGACGCCGGACAATTGAGCGTAAGTCTGATAACCCTTATCAGTAATTCCGGCCTTAAGGCGATAAATCATCTCCGCCATTTCACCGCGGGTGATTTTTTGTTCAAAACTTTTTATCGATGTAGGAATAGCTTTTTTCTCCTCCAGCAGACGTATATACTGCTCATACCACACTGTGCCCGGCGTAGTGGTATAACCAAAACCATTCACAATAATTTTGGCTGCCTCGGCAAAATTAATCTGGGCAGATGGCTTAAAAGTACCATCACGATACCCCTCAATAACCCCCTTATTATAAGCAAGGCACACGTATTTTGAATACCATTCACTACTCAAAAAGTCTGTAAAATAGGGCATCTCTTCAGGATTGGAAACCCCGCAATTATCAACATCGGCAGCGTTATAGGCCGCCCCAACAATAATCTTGGTAAATTCGGCGCGGTTAATCAGCTGGGCAGGCCTATAAGTACCATCATCATAACCATTCACTATTCCCTGATTGTAAACATAGGTAATCGCATCATAATTAATATTCCCCACCTCTACATCATCAAAATGCAGCAAAGGCACTAAGGCAAAAACCGGCTGCGCAGTCATCATGACAACCATTAATCCCATTATTACGGCCTTCACGCCTCGTTTTATAATAAAATTTTTCATAATATAATAATAAATATTAATTTAATCAGGCATCATAATTAATAAGATCATTCACAATATCATAAACGCGTTTCCCCGTAGCTCCCCACTCTTGTCTTACCGTGTAATACAGCCAGTTATTGGCCGCATCAAAGCCATCACAGCTTTCAATCGACTCATTGGAATCAACCAGATTTCTTCTTACTGTAAAATCGTCCAGATTTAAAACAAAGGCTTCACCGCTGGACATTCCCGATTCACTGCAAAAATAAAAATATTTTTCATCAGTGGTAAAACCATAAACATCAATCCCATCATAAGGTCCGTCACTCAGTTTTTTATTGGCAATATCATAAAGCAAAACGCCACCATATTCCCAACCCATAAGCTGGTAATTCACGAATCCGCCACTCCTGGAAAAAGAAAGATTTTTTATAATTGTTTCAGAAGCTTCATATTCCGCAACCATCGTTTCAACGCTACCCTGTATCACATAAACTTTTAACTTTCCTCCATCCCACACGATTTTGGCAGACAATGCATCGTTATATTTTAACTCTTCAAGCACCATTGAAGCCACCGCCGCCGCCGAGTCAGTCTTTATTTTTCCGCCTATAACACTCATCATCACATGATAAAGCCCAGACACCTGTTGTTCATTGGGAGCATAAGTCGTCCAGACATAAAAATCATAAGTATGAGCTGCCACTTTTTTAAAATTAACCACATGATAACTGGCAGCATCCCTTGGATAAAGCTTCTCAAAATCTGCAAATGACATTGCCGGATCTGATTTCATTTCATACGCCTTAGCAGCATCCCAACCCAGGATATTGTAATAATTTTCTATAATCATCCTGTCCCCAAATTCCTCAAAACTATAAGAATCCTTGTTCGTAACTTTTTCATTTAAACGATAAATCAACTCAGCCATCAAGCCGCGACTAACCTGACTTTCCGGGCCGAAAACCTGCAGTGGCAAAGCCCCATTGTCACCCAATATTCGAATATAAGGTTCATACCACAAATCCATTTGGTACTGTTTGGCATCAAATTCGACCTGTCTTAAAGTCATAACAATAATTTTAGCAGCCTCCGCAAAATTAATGGGACTTTCCGGTTTAAAACTACCATCCGGATAGCCGGCAATTACTCCGGCCTCTTTAGCTTTACACACATAAGGCGCAAACCAGGCTTTCTCATCAACATCACTAAAAAGTGCCCCATGGCACTGGGAAATCTGATCTTCATTATACTTTGTCTTAATCAAAATCTTAGTAAATTCAGCCCTGTTAATTTCCCAGTCAGGGCGAAAAAGTCCATTAGGATAACCGCTTACAATACCCTTCTCCTGCACATAATTGATCGAGTCGGCAAACGGAGTCGACTGGAAAACATCGGGGAAAGAAGCCAACGCTGCCTGCACTCCAAAAGCAAATACAGGCAAAATTAGCGCCGCTAAAAAAATTCGCCTATGCATAAGAAAGAATTATAAAATAACAGGAAACACCCGAATTATCGGACAATCAGTAAAAAATCGCAAACCTGAAGCGTACTCAAACTCCGAACTTTTTCTCCAGATCCCACTGCTCCATCAGATTAATGCACTGGATAATGCGTTTTTCAGTCTTACGGCTCATCGGTGCAACCTGGGCAATAACCTCAACCTGGTTCTTAAGTACCCCGGACATCAGGTTTTTCATCAGAAACTCCTCCACATGGAAAATCCCGGAAGAGTTATTCAGTTCAACCATAATTCTGATCGGCTTCTTTTCACCAGGTACAATCAAAACCCTCTCAATAGCCTCACTGGAAACAGTATGGATATTCACTTTCCCCTGTTCAAAAATACCTACCGCCCGCCCCCTTGTCATATCTGTATAATCAGCAAGCCCAATCAGGCTGGCCTCAACAGTCAGCTTCTGCTTAATACTTTCATGGGAATAGATACAGCTAAACATCATGACTCTCATCAACATCGCCTTTTCCCTGTCATAAATTTTTTCCAGTTCTTCCTGCAAGGCATCCTCCAGAAGGATCGGGCCCGTCAGCCAGTGTTCCTCACGATGGACAGCATTCCCAACATCATGAAAAAGCCCTGCCCCCAGCAAAACAACCAGCACGTCGTCAAAATCAGCCCGCCTGTCTTTAAGCAAATCCGTTTCGACACCCTTCTCTTTTAAAATATTCAGCATGATAATGGCATTTCTTGCTGTAACAAAACCATGAATTGGCCCATGATCGGAAAATTTCAACTTAGACAAAGCCATATAATTACTCAATTCCCAAAGAGCGCGAAGCTCCCTATTTTCACGTACCAAATTAAAAAATTTCCTGGCCTTTGCATGAGGTTCAACAAGCTTGGCAAGCTGCCGTTCAGCCTTCAACCTGGAAAAATCAATCTTTGATAATGAACCTGCCATAAATTATTTATAAAAAATCTTCAAATTACAACATAATTACACAAAAACCACAACTGCCATAAAATCATCCCCCAAAAGCACCACGCTCTATTGTTGAGGACGCTAAAATGTGGTATAATTTTTAGATAATTTTGAAATAAAAAACAAAACCAATGACCCAAACTCAAATCAAAACCAATACGGCGCCTGATTTCCTTGAACTGCAAAACAAAGTCAAAATGATTCTGGCTCGGGGCTACCAGCTAAAGACCATCAATCCCGAGAACCTGCTGGCCTCCCTGTACATTCTGGGACAGGCAAAAAACAGATTTGAACTGGAGAACTTTATTGAACTTTTCTCCGCCGCCTTCCCGTTCCTTAAAGAAATCCGTGAAGAAAAAGTTGCAGAAGCACGCGAAAATCTGGAAGAAAAAGTGAAACTGGTCCTTTCCAGTCTGGTTAAAAAAGATCCCCTGCTTGCTACCAAAATTGCTAAAGCCGCTCTTGAACCTGGAATGACCTGGGAAAAACTCTGCAGGGCCTTTCCCGAAATTAAAAATTAAAAAATGGCCATGGCGCTGAACCAACCAAAACCAGATAGAATTGCAAAGATCAGGGCAGCGGTAAAAAAAGCCCGCAAAGAATTGCCAGCCGATCTCAAAAAAAGAGTAGCTGCGGAAGCTGGAGTAAAACCTGAAAAACTGGATCAGCAATATTTGCACGAACTGCCGGCAGAAATTGCTTTCGAACGGGCCATGATCCGCAAGGCGGTTTCCGAAGCGCTTTTTGAACAGGACATTCTGGAACTCAGCGAAGAAGAGCGCGCTGATATCCAAAACATGCAAATCAACAGATATTATCGTTATCAAATCCAGCAAGCAGGCATCAGAGGACACATTGAATCTATCCACGGTACGGCCCCAGACAAAAAAATCATCGATTATTGCAACGAACACAAACTAAGCAGCCATGAAGAAGGCACTAATGAGATTACCGAACGCACCCAAAACCATTTGATTGCCACCAAACCAAGGGTTTTTACCGACATCAACCATCTTCCCAATAATGTTCCCACATCCCTGCGCTCCGAAGGAGTTCTTTTCAGCCGTGAATATAATATCAACGCTGTCAAAGCCCAGCGCGACCTGACCAAACAGGTACTCAAACAGCACCACAACCTTGATGAAAAAGGTAAAGCCATCAATCCATATCTAGCCATTTACATTCACGGCAAAAGCGACGCCCGGGGCAGCGATTTCGAAATCGGGGCCAAACAACGCGACGGCAAAGGACCGATTGATCCCCTGCTGGCTTTCTGGATCGCCGATAAACTCCATGAAAAAACAGCACAAAAAAATATTAAAAATAAAAACGGGGACTTACCTTCCGTCAATGTGGTCGCCTACGGAGGATCATACTCGGGCAGCCCGGCCCTTACACGTATGCGCTATGGCGACAACGTGCTTGGCTTCAAGGGACTCGGTGAAAATTTCCACGCCCTTCAACTTGAATGCGGCAGATTCATCCGTGACCATCACGCTTCCGCCTTAAGCGAAATCCTCGATGAAATCCTGGAAGATTTTAACAATGAATTTAAACAACCCTCCGACTTATCCAAACTGCAGCCTTACGAGGAAACTTTTAAACAAAAAAAGGAAAAAGAAAAAGCCGAACTTTTTGGAATGAAAAAAATTCTCTTTACTGGAAGCCAGCCCAAAGACCGCATCGGCCTGGCATCAACACAACGCGATGAACTTGATGTTAATGTTGATGATTATGTCATGGTTGAAGGAAAGCTGATGAGCGTAGGCCAATTAGCCGTTGCCGAAATCCGCTCCGGTAAAGAAATCAAACTTCATAGCGAACACAAAAACCTCAGCGATCCGCTAAAAATCAGAAAAGCAACAGCGCAGGAAATCGCAAAATGAAGATTGCCACAAAATTAAAATTTAAAAACAAACAACAATAAACCCAACTACTATGTCACAAACACCAAACAATCCGGGCGAACCAAAATCACTTCAGGACGAACTCAGGGAAGCCGTTGTAGGCGGCGAAGAACTCGAGAAACTGAACCAGCCTGAAAACGTCGAAAAAATCATTGATGCCCTTAAAGACAACCAGGCCTCACTGGGTGAAGTTTACGATAAAGTCCGTAACCACATCGAAACCGAAGTGACCGACGAAGCCGACGTTATTAAAAGAGCACATGCCTTATTGGCCGTAGTAATCGAAAAAGAGCTCCCAAAAATCAACGAAAGAATAAAACTCCTGCAGGAGAAAATTATTGAAGAAACAGAAAGGCTTGAAAAAGCCCGTGCTGAATTAAAAAAACAACTGGACGATAAAAAAATAACCAAAGAAGATTACGAACAGAAAAACAAAGAACTTCAGGAAAGAGGCGAAAAACGGATCGGTGCGCTTAAAAACCTGATGAGAAACCTGATCAGTTTAAGCACCACCGAAATCCATCCGGACGTTTATGAAGAATGGAACAAGGTCGCCCCTCCGGAAGACTCTGCCCCAAAAACCGTCCAGGAGCGCGAACTGGCCGATCTCACCACTTCTCAATCCATCACTGAAGCAAAGGAATACTACGATAAATTCACCAATGAAGACGGCGATGCCATCGAAAACGCCGAACACGAAACACTCTACTTCAACGGCAAAGAAGTTAAAAATCCAAACGCGATCAGGCGCTACCGTGAATTCATGGCGCTTTTTAACAGCAAAGATAAGCTTACTGACGCCATCCTGAGTAAAGCGGAAAAAACTGCCAAAGCGGAAGATCAGGGCAAGCAGTTAAAACAACTGTTAAAAACCCATCTGGCCAAACTTTCCGCCCCGGAAAAAGCTTTGTTAATGTACAGCCATAATGCCAAAGACCAGAAAGAGTTAATCACAGCATTAATCAAAACTATCAAAGAAGCCCCAGGCAGGCTTGCTCCGGAAAGACTGGCCGTTCCGGAAATCAACGACATAACTTCACCGGAAGACATCCGTAACCATGAATATAAATGGAAGAACGTCGTTAACCGCTTTGGCGAAAAACCACGCGCCGGCGACACCGACCTCTACTGGAAAGCGGAAAAAAGATACAAACGCAAACAGCCGTTAAGCGCCGAGGACCTTAAAAAATACCAGGACTTCCTTTCCTTCATGCAAAAAATACCTGCTGCAGTGAACGACATTAATGCCAAAGTAAACGAAAAAGCCATCAGCATTACCGGAAAGACATCTGAACAGATCGAAGAATCGGCCCGCACTAACGCCGAAACGGCTCTCTCCGAACTGGAAGCAAAATATGCCGATCCCCAGGCCCGCGCCATCCTCTATTATTGTATGGGAGTTGAACAGGCCGAAGAAGCCTATGACAAACTTAAGAACATGCTTAAGGTCATGATCGCAACCACAGCCCGCAAACGCAGCAAGAGTAAAGAGACCTACAGTGAACTCAAAGACGATGAAGGCAATGCTGTAACTATGTCCCTGCCGGAATATTCCCGGGAAAAAGACAGTCACCCCGAAGTCATCATCGAAAAAACCAACGAGGTACTCTATAAATTGTATAAGACCTTGAAGGCTGACGAAAAAAACATCGACATTGAGGAATTCCGCAACGCTCTTATTGAAATCATCAAAACCAAAGGCGAAAAACAGCTCAAAGTCAAAAACCGCGACGGCAAAGAAGGTACAATCAGTCCGGAACAGGCCAAAGCTGTCTACACCCAACTGCTCCTTATCAAAGACAAAGACATTCAGGATAAAGAAATTCTGATGTTCCTGATCGCCCTGCGTAAAAAACCGCCATTCGTCTATGAACTGGTAAACGACGGCCGCGGTTGGTTAATCAAAGGTGAAAAGAAGACTGGCCCAAGTGTTTTTGAAGATTTCCATCTGGATGGATCAATGTATTCCGAGCTGAAAGAAAAATTAAACATGGATCGCCGCGGCTTCAACATCTTCATCCAGAAAATCGCCCCCGTCTACGAAAACGTAAAAGACCATGCCCAAAAACCGAATCTGACAGTTGAGGAATTAAACCAGGCCGTCCCCGATGCAAATTTCACCCAGGCCGATCTGGAAAAATTCCGTGAGCTTATGAACATCCCGCTTTGGCCCGAAAAAATCGCCGGAGCATTTAAACATTCAAAATATATTGATGACAGCCTTGATATACGAATTCCCAAAATCCAGGAAACCCAGGGCGGAGATATCGTTAAAAAAATTGATGTCGTCATCGTCAATGTCGAAGAAAAAGTCAGAAGAATCGCTGAAAGAATCGCTGATGAAAGGCTTGATCAGGAAATGAAGGAACTCGGACCTCAGGGCTGGACCCAACTCTGGCGTGTGGATAAAGTCGCCGCCAAGTGGTGGAAACGCAACGCCCTGGAAGGCTACCGTGACAGGTACCGCGATGAAATCATGGCCCGCCTAAAAACAGATCCACGTTTCCGCGCAGAACTGATGAGGCTTGACCGTAACGAAGTCCGTCCCGGAGGCCTTTGGGCAAAACTTCAGGGAGCATGGAACATGAGCGCTCCCGCTGCCGGCGCCCAAGGAGACCTGAACAACGAAATGGATATGATCGCCGAACGCTTTGGCATCTCTTTCGCCACCGGCGACCGCGAATCATACCTCACCTCCAATGAAACCATCGAAGCGGCAGCTCCAGCCTATGATGCCGTACAAACAGCCATCCGTAACCTGGCTATCAGCTACGCTAACAACACCATTAACGAAGCGCAATTCCGAAACGAAATCAGAAACAACATTATTCCACAAATCCGCGCCCTCCAGACTCCGCCCAACGAAGAGGTAATCGCCTTCCTTGAACAGAAATCTGATGCCACCATCCCTCTGGAAGAGAGACGCGGCTTACTCGATAAACTCAATGCCCACAAAGCAGGATTAATCGCACTTGATCTTCAAAATCTTGAAATCAACCTTGCCATTGGCCGCGCCCGCAACGTTGACGTTAAAACCCAGGTAAAAGACCTCGGCACTGTTGACCGCATCAGCCGCCGCTTTATCGAACGGCTGCAAAGAAATAAATTCCTTGGCAGATTCCTAAGTCCTCAAACCGTCGCCATCATGGGCTTCGGACTGGCCAATATAGGAACTCAACTCGCCACCAGCCACGCCGTCCGGTGGGGTGTGATTGGAGGATTGACCGCTTTCGCAATTGCCCCGGCAATGGCTCCGGCAATTGCCGGTATCGCTACCGGCTGTCTAGCCGGCGGCGTCATGGCCTACTTCCGCCAAAATAAGGAACAGATGTATCTGAAGGCACAAAAAGAAAGACGACAGGCTATCAGCTACCGCCCGGAAATCGACCGTAAAGGTCTTCGCCCCAACCAAGCCGAACCAACCCGCTATGAACGCGAACTCGAACAGGGTGACCGTTTATACCGCAAAGAAGATGTTGCCGTTCTCACCAATAATATTGATGCAGCGCGTATTGCCGGAGATTACGATGCACTTCGCACTAGCCTCTCCCGCGCCATCGCTCTCAACGAAATGTCGGAGCTTAGCCGTCTTGACCTCATCCGCTACAGCGATGAAATGAGCATCGAACAACAACGTCTGCGCCTTGTCCGCGCCATTGCCGAAGGCAAAGTACAGATGCGCGCTATTGCCGCAACAACCGGCCGCGACGCCGACATGGAACTGGGCAACGCTGTCGCCACCGCCCGCACCGACATAACCACCAACAACATTGAACTTACCGAAGCCAACTTCCGCCGCTTTAAGCGCTGGGAAAACCTTAAAGCGGCAGGGATGGGCGCCGCCATCGGCGGTTCAATTTCCGCCCTTACCCTGGCCGTAACCCATGCATTGGGAACCTTTAGCTCAACCACCACCGTACCCGGCCCAACCAAAAACATCGGCACAGCCATCGGCCCCGGAGACCTTAACAACAAACTGGTAGCCGCAGGATTAACTCCGGCCGAAATCAATGCCAACCTCCATTACAATCCGGACGGTTCATTAACAACATCAACCATCAACTGGTTGAACACGCACCATATCACTACCAACTTCGTCCCCGGCGCCCCATCGGTTACAACTTATTTAATGGGAGGAGCCCAAATGAGCAAATCTCAACTCCTTTCGGAACTCAGCGCCAAAGGCCTCAACCCATCATTGGTCAAGTTTGATCCAGCCGGACATCTGGATGCTGCCACACTTGCCTACTTAAGGAGTAACAACGTCCACATCACCGAAATCCTGATCCCAGGCACCCCCGGAGTCACCGGAGGACGCATGGCAGTAGCTTCACTCAGCGCTGACGGATTCAAGAGCCTTGGCCCCATTCATCCAAATGACAATCCTATGGTACCGCACACCAAAGGCCACGTTCTCGATGAACTCCGCCTGTGGTGGAACGGCAAACCCGAAGTAAATCCCGATGGCACCTGCCACTTCAGTATTAAAAACATGGCCAACCCTGCCGTGGTCAGGTCTCACCTGCCACCTGGCGTAGACTTCCCGAGAACCGGTGGTGGAGGCATCGACCTCAGCCAATACAAGGTGTTCCTGGAAATGACCGGCGCCGATGGTAAACATTACTGGAAAGAGTTCGCGGTAGCCGCCGACGGCAGCGTTAATATCCCGTCAAAGTATTTTGATGCAGGTGTTTCCGGCTTCGGCAAAGTTATCCATAAAGGTTCCACTTTAAACGGCCTCAAAACAGACGCCATCGCTGTTGCCTTTCAGGATAAGCACGGCACCTGGCAACAACTGGCCTCATTACGCGGCCTCGGTGGAGGATGGCATAATCCCGACCAGATCAATTATACGGGAGATATCCTGACTCCCGGCAAAGAAGGCATCTATGAACTCTCACAGCAGGAAATGCTGACCAAGACCGATTACTTCGGCGCAGCCACCGCTCCATTCATCGGCGCCAAAATGCCACATCTGGAATACGGGGAATCAAAACCGGTAGATAGACAACCCGTACCGCAGCCAACACCTACACCCACTCCAACTCCCCAGCCAGAGCCAGTACCTCCTGTTCCACAACCAATCCCGGAGCCAACACCAACACCAACCCCAATCCCACAACCTGTCCCAACTCCGGAACCTCCATCCAAAGAACCTGAACCATCAGCAGAACCAACTACCGAACCGGTCGCAAAACAACCAGAAACACAGGAAACCCCTGAAAACAAATATCCGGTTCCTCCTGAATTCGCTCCCGATAAAAAACGGGAACAGATTGAAAAAGAACTTGAATCAATCGAAAAAGAAATCGAGGAAATGGAAAAGGAATTAAAGAACCTTGAATATAATCCCAATCCAAAACGGGAAAAGAAACTAAAGGAAGATCTGGAAAAAGCCTACCGCAGGCGTGACGAGCTGGAAAAAGCTCTTAATGAAATACTCAAAGTAGAGGTCGACGAAGCCATCACTACCCTTAACGGACAAATCGACGCCCTTGAAAAAGAGTACGACGCTGCGGAAACTTCAGCAGAACGGAAGAAAGAAATTGAACCGCAATTAACCACAGCCTACGCCGCGCTCGACGAATACGAAGACCAGCGTGAAAAGCTGACCGGCGAAAAACGCCCCCGCAGGCAAAAACGGTCCTTCGCCACTTCCACCGCTCCAGAAGCTCCAAAGCCGGGACCATCTCCGGAAGCCTACGTCACCATGGGTATCGAACAAATTGAAAAAGCTTCCGCCGAAGTAAAACGGCTCAAAGAAAGATCCGCTTCACTAAAAAACAGGCGCAAATTCATGAATGAAGCTGACTTCAACCTTTATACCGATATGATCGATAGGGGCAATATCCCAGAAACATATCCGGCAAACGTCGACGACGACGGCGTATCTAACTATTACCTGGACACTCTTAAGAAACATGAGTCCAAAGAATCAGCGATCTCCAGTATTGAAAAAGTAATCAATTCCCAGCTTCAGCCGGGCAGTACAGAATTCCAGGCAACCCTTACCAAAGAGACCATCAGCCGCGGAAAACTGTCAGCCATCCGTGTTGTCGCACGTGAATTAGGCTACAAGATTGGCGAATTCAAACTTACTCAACTGCCAAACGGACAATATAAAGTCACGGCAAAAGTGGAAAGCCCTGCCAAGGCCGAAACAAAAGAAAGCCAGGACAAGAAGTTCGAAGCCGTTATAAAAGCCGTTGAACAAAACAAGCCCACTATCACTTACGGCACCAGCATTGATGACGCTGCCGTCTTCAACGCCAACATCGAAAAACTTCTCCCCGATGAAAAAGCCAGGCCGGAAGCTCTTAAAACCATCCGTGCCGAAACTGAAAAACAGTACGCCAGCGGATCTAAAAAGCTGACCTTAAAATTAAGCAAAGAAGAAGTTACGCATGGAGTCCTATCCGTAGTAAGGGTAACTTCCGCATCCAAAGGCTACAAGATTGGAAGCTTCAAATTAACACTTACTCCCGAAGGACTTTATGAATGCGTCGCTCCAATGGTAAAATAAAAAAAATTAAATTAAATCATTTAACCAAAACACATATGAATTCCGAAATAAAAAACTTTTTAAAACAGGTACTGGCTGACGGAGGCCAGACAGGACTTGCTCCAGCCGTAGAAGAAACCATGCTGGAAGATTTAAATAACCGCCTTGAAGACAGGCTCATTCTCACAGCAATGCAAAAGCTGTCACTGGAAAAACAGAAAGAGCTCGAAAAAATCACCCTCGATAAAACAGCAGACAACGCCCCTCAGATTGAAGAATTTCTGAAAAACAACATCCCTGACTACGAACAGGTCTTCACCCAGGCTTTGATTGATTTCCGCAACACCTACGTTGAGGCCAATAAGGGCTAATTAAGAGCGTCTGCACATCAGTAAAATGCGTTCCCATCACTCACAGCAAACCAATATTAAATTCTAAACTAGTATACATGCAAAAAGAATACATCAATCTGGATCTCGGCGACAAAGCCATGAACGGCAACTACATGCTGGCCGTTTTCCATCTGGTTGCAGCAGAAGGAATGGACCTCCTTGATGCCGCCTCCGAAGTCGCAGCTGAATCCTCTACCGGTTCCAACCTGCGAGTTGGCACAGCCACACCTTTTGCCGATTCACTGGATGCCCTGGTCTATAAGGTAGACAAAGAAAAAAGCCTGGTCTGGATTGCCTATCCCTGGCGCATTTTTGACCGCGGTGGCAATGTCCAGAACATCCTCACTTACATTGCCGGAAACGTTTTCGGCATGGCCGAAATCAAAGCCTGCAAACTGCTTGATGTCTGGTTCCCGCGTGAAATGCTGGACCAGTATGACGGCCCCAGCTACACCATCGACGACATGCGCAAATACCTTAATGTCTATGAAAGGCCAATCCTTGGAACTATCATCAAGCCTAAAATCGGACTCACCAACAGCGAATACGCCGAAGTCTGTTACAACTTCTGGTCCGGCGGCGGCGACTTTGTTAAAAACGATGAACCGCAGGCCGACCAGGATTTCTGCCCGTACTTCAAGATGGTTGATGACATCCGCGAAGCTATGGACCGCGCTGAAGCAGAAACTGGCCACACCAAAGTCCACTCCTTCAACATCTCTTCTCCGGATTTCGACACCATGAAAAAACGCGCCGATTATGTAATCCAGAAAATGAAACCGGGCAGCTACGCCTTCCTGGTTGACGGCATCACCGCCGGATGGATGGCTGTACAAACAGCCCGCCGCCTTTATCCAAATGTTTATCTGCACTTCCATCGCGCCGGCCACGGAGCCATGACCCGCGACGAAAACCCAATCGGCTACACAGTGCTGGTTCTTTCCAAATTCGCCCGCCTGGTCGGAGCATCCGGTGTTCATACCGGCACCGCCGGCATCGGCAAAATGGCC
>JAGOLJ010000068.1 GCA_017994125.1 Candidatus Altimarinota bacterium | reverse complement strand
CTTCGGATTTTGCCTCTTTCAGGGCATCCTGCATTAATCTTTCAGTGAATTGTAAATCGGGATTTATTGTTGGTTTTTCTCCTCCCATAAAATTTACATTAATGATTTTAAAATGTTTTGGGCGGCTTCTTTCTCTTTCTTTTCAACACTTGATTCAGCCTTTTCCCTCTCGGTTCTCATTGCTTTTGCTTTCATATCCATCACTTCATTTTCAAAATTGGCCATTATTCCATTCGTATTCTTAATATAATCTTTCTCAATCATCTGATAGTTCTGCTGTTCCTGTATAAGCGCTTTATAAAGCTGCTGTGCCCTGTCCGATTCAGGATCACGCGATTGCTCAATAATCAGCCTTTTTTCTTCTTCCGTAAAAGACTGCATCGCCCTTGATTTTCTGATCAGGGTTATCAGTTCCTCCAATGTAAATTTTGCTTTTGACAGCATTGGCATAGAAGCTTCAATTAATCTATAAATAATACCACATTTAAGGCGTTCGGTAAAGTTTATTAAAATCCAAAATAGGGTAATCTGTTGGCGCAAATAACGATTGCAAGAACAAACAATGCTCAAAAATATCCATCAGACAGTTCAGTGGGGAGAGTTCCAGTCCAAATCTTTTAACCGCACCATTCCTAACCTCGCAGCTCCGGGAGCCGGCCAGCTCCCGGAGCTGGTCATTCGCCAGCGCTTGCCCCACAACAAATGTTGGCTTTACATGCCTCGCGGCCCGTTGGTCGATTTATCCGCAGATCCACTGGCTGTTACCTCCGCTCTTGCAAACACTTTCAGGCAGGTATCCGCTCTCGCCAAAAAGCAAAATGCCGTTTTTTTCCGCTTTGACGCCGACATCACCGACCACGTTTTCTCCTCTGCAGGCGGTTTAAAACCATATCCACAGGCCATCCCCACAGCCCAACAACTTTTTCAGCAGGCTGCGGCACAGGCCGGTTTTAAACTACTCCCAGCCCATGCCCATTATCAGCCGGAAAGCACTCTCATCCTCGACCTCACTCTTTCACAGGAACAGCTTTTAGCCCAAATGAAGCCAAAAGGCCGCTATAATATAAAGCTTGCCCAAAAACACGGCATCACCATCGAACGCTATGACGCCGCTTCCTGCCCTGCAGATACCCTCAAAAAACATATCGAAACTTATTATAATCTTCTTTCTCAAACCACCGCCCGCGATGGTTTCAGTGGCCATCCGCAAAAATATTACCTGGACATGTTACAAACACTCACACCGGGCATAACAACCATACCAGGTATAAGTGCCAAATCGGGATCCCACGCCTCTCCGCAAACACCCCCTCCCGCCGCCTATCTCTACCTTGCCTATTATAACGATCCTTCCCGCCAACCTTCCCATAATGAACCCATTGCTGGCATCATCGTCACCCATTACGCCGCAACCGCCATCTACTATTTCGGCGCTTCTGGCAATCAGCACCGCAACGTCATGGCCCCCTATTTACTTCAATGGCAGGCCATTTGCGACGCTAAAGCGGCCGGACTTAAATATTACGATTTCCTTGGCATCGCCCCGCTCTTACATAACAAACCCGCTTCCTCCCGGAACGCCGTTGCTACCATCGCTCCATCTGCCACCTCCCTCCCCTCTTCCCAAAACGCACCTTCTAACCTCGCCTCCGAAACCTCATCTCCCGCCGAAACCTTTGATCCACATCACCCCTGGGCCAAAGTCACCGACTTCAAACTCAAATTTGGAGGACATCGAGTCAATTACATCCCCGCCTACGAAATAGTCTTTCAGCCATTTTGGTACTGGCTGATTCGCCTTACTAAAAAGGTAAAAGGCCTTCTGCGCTAAATTTTTTATTAAAAAGTTCCGGTTAATTCCTCTAAAAGACGAATTTATTTTAGATATTTTTAATCTGAAAATGTTAAAAAAGGTGCATGCCATATAGATTTTTACAATCAGGAAGTTTTAACCATGTTTTCAACCGTGGGGTGCTCAAGTCAAAAATTTTCAGGCACAATGGGGATTATCTTTTTTTCATCCACAAATTATCTTGTCTAAAGAAAAAGCATAATTTACAAATTGTCACATACTGCCTTATGCCAAACCATTTTCATCTTTTGCTTAAAGACAGGAAAAAAAGGACATCAGCCTTTATGAAAAGCCTCCAATTGGCTTACGCAAAATTTTACAATCACAAATATAAACAAGACGGACATCTTTTTCAGGGGCCGTACCAAAATCGCCAGATTAGCAGCCGGGCGTCTTTCCTAAGGGTAAAAAAATACATAGAAACAAACCCTCTCAAAGACGGACTTGTTAAGGATATTGCCAAATGGCCATTTTCTCAGCTAACCCTCCCGATATAAGTTCCATACCAGGTATTAAAACGGCGTCCCTCTAACTATATCCCCGGTAACCTCTTCCTTCCCTCCAGCACCTCCGCCCTTTCCCGCCTTCATCCTTATCTTTTCCACCTGGGCAACAACGTCCGCGCCATTCTTAGCCGTCCCCGCTGCGTCATTGGCATTTAAACCCGTGTTTTCTACATTAAAACGTATTTTGCCATCATCACCTACCCACATGTTTAAACGTGCATTTAAAGGGCTGTCAGCGTCATTTCCCCCGCCCCAGTCCAGCACAGCGTGTGAGGCATATCCGGTTTCCACCGTAAATTTCACCACGTTCCCAATGCGCCCGCCGGCAGGGTTAAACGTGTAAGGATTACTGATGTTCTCATACGACACTTCCTTAGCCTTGGCAGAAGCCATCTTCTCGTCCTCAATATCGCCATAACGGTTACCCCAGTCGCGATAATGTTTCATCTTATTAAAGAAATCCTCAATACTGGTAGCATAACCTTTGCGCCAATTCTTGCCGTCATAACCAACATGCTGCCACTGGATGGCATATTCAATTACACCGTATTTAAGAGGTTTAATATAAACATCCGGATCATCAAGAGACCCTTCCCAGTCAAATTCAATATGCAGCGGCCAGGTTTTTCCCTGTTCATGATATTCCCCCTTGTCCACAAAATCGGTTTTACCTACAAGGCCACTGTAGGCGCTGTAATTATCCTTATTTTCAAGCACCTTGCGCACCATCATCCCAATCACATCACCATTATTCAAAGCCTTCATAAATTCCTGCGGCGTCGCATAAGTGACTTCCAGTTTTGGATTAATATTGGCAACGAAATTAACTTTACCGTTAGTTCCGCTTTCATAGCGCAGCGAACAGCCAATTTGTGAATTGTTAAATGGCAGGTTAAAAGTTATTCCATCACGGAATTTTTCAGGTTCACGGATATACAAAGCTACCGAATTTAAACCAGCCATGTAATCAGGAATCGGATATTCCGTTCCCACAATTTTTTTCACGTCGGGATCAAAAGTATTTAGCTCCGGTTTGGTAGGTTCCGGCGGAGTCTTCTTTTCTTCGACCGGTTCAGCGACAATCAGCTTTGACTCATCCCCCCAGACATTTTTATTTTCATATCTGACCTTCACAAAAACCGATCCGTCAGCCAACCTCTTAGCTTTCTTATCAACACGTTTTACTTCAGTTCCACCTGGAATTTTTCCCGCGGCATTACCATCATCATCAAAAGCATTGATCTCGGCATTGCCTGAAGCAACCTTTAAAAGATCACTCTTATAAGTGCTGTCCACAGTTTCAGCCTTTGCCCACTTGTCTTTCCATTCCGATTTTTCAGGAGGTTTCCTTGGAGGAGTTTCCAGATCTCCCGGACCGGGCTTTGTCCCGCCGCCTGTTTCAGGGCCTTTACCCGGGGTTCCTGCTCCGCCGCCACCAGTTCCAGGCACGTTCGGAGTTGCAATTACGGCCGCGAGAGCCTTATCAATCGCATCTATTTTTTGCTGCGTTTTCTGGAAAATATCAGCAGCGCCTCTCAACTTTCCGGACTGGTACACCACTGCATCCAAAACTGCGCCTTGCACCACTGCAATCGTGGCCAGGGCAGCTTCGCTATCATGAAGGCCTTTGTAAGCTTCCTCAAAATCTGCAGGTTTAACCTGGTTATTTGCATTTTTAACTTTCAGTTTTTCCAGTTTATTCTTAAGAGTCTGAATGCCGTTTTTTGCATTATCCAGTTCTCTGCTCATCTGTTTGGAAGCTTCCTCGCTTAATTTTTTGGATGAAGCTTCAATTTCAGCTTCATCACTAACTTTAATATCCTCGTAATTGCGTTCCAGAAAAGTCCACATTTTATCACCAGATTTTTTAAGATTAAGATTCTTCACAATCTTATCCGCAGACTCACGCAGGTTTCTGAACAGACCTTTTACACGCAGTTCATTAACTTTTTCCTGCGCAGCCTGCCATTCCTTTGGTGACATTATATCTTCCAGTATTTTCCGTTGTTCCTCACGTTTGTTTTTTTCCAGGTAAGCCTCCGGATCGAGTTTTTTTGCCGCGTTAAGCTCATTCAGTTTCTTTTTCAGATAATCTTTATAAGCCTGTTTGTCTTTATCATTCTTAAAATTATTATCAGCTACAGCCATAAAACCAAGGATCAGCCCTTTGCCTTCATCAGTTAATGGCAGCCCGGCAATCTCGCTTTCATAAACCTTCATATTGGTTACATCCATCATTTCATCATGGTTCAACACATTATCCTGGTACCATGATTTCTGGAATTTCGCCTTCGCCTTTTCCAGCGCCTGTTGAGCCTGGGCGCCATCATATCCTTCCATAGCAGCCAGATATCCCTGAAACATATCACGGGTTTTATTATGCAGCGCATCCACCCCTTCATAATCATTAATTTGTCCCGCTTTGCCCTCTGCCGCAGCATACGATCTTACCCGCTCCGCATGTCGGCTGTCCTTGCCGCTAACTTCGGCCTGCAGAATAGCCAGATCAAGCTGGGCTCCGCGCATCGCTTCATTACGCATCATTTTATTGCTGGAACGCAGATCTTCAAGCTCCTGGATCATCTGGTCGCGCAGACCTTCCATATTTTTAATGTGTTCATCACGTTGCGCTTCAGAAATTTTCTTATTATTACACAGCTCCTGGATCAGTTGTACGGTTTTGCTAAAAGCGTCTTTAACCTGTTCATTGGTAACAACCTTTGGATCCATCTGAATCCTCCGGTTCAAATCATCAAGCGGACTTTGTAATTCTCCTGCCATAATTTTATGGTTAAAAATTTATCTTTAAATTATAGCAAAAAAACAGGCCTTTTACCAGAAACGACCCTATTTATTCAGCAATTCCTTTGCCCTTTTGTAATTGGGATCAATCTTGAGCGCCTGACTAAAGGAATTCTTTGCCTCCATTTCATCACCAAGTTCCCTTTGGCAAAGTCCGATATTCAGATAGGCAAATTTGCGGTTAACCTCATTGCTTTCAGCAGATTTAGCATAAGCCGTAACAGCCTCCTTGTAATGCTGCATCAGATAATTAACCTGTCCAATCTCAAAATAAATATCGTAAATGTTAAAATAATTAAACGGCAGACCCTCTTCATAATATGACAGTGCTTTGCCGTATTCTTTCAGATCCTGGTAGTTATTCCCCAGCTTGTAAAAAATCTTTGCCTCGTAAGGCCTGTATTTAAGGGCGATTTTAAGGCTCTCGACAGCCGTTAAATAGTCGGCGTTTTTTTCGGCGTCTATTGCCGCCTGCACCAGCTTGTGGGATTCGTGGTTTGGATTGTTACGCACGAAAATTTCCCTAAAACAGCTCCGGGAGCTGGCCGGCAACGGGAGCTGTAGGACCATCGTTTGCAGGTTATAGTCAAAGTTACTTGTTCGCATGGCATTTAAGCCGATTTTCCTTGCAAAAAACTCCATCAGCGGAAAATTAAAACTGTGCGCAAAACAGTTACCGTGCATACTGACTTTACACTCATTGTCTCCGCACAT
>JAGOLJ010000067.1 GCA_017994125.1 Candidatus Altimarinota bacterium | reverse complement strand
GAACCACCAGTTCCGCCATCCGGGGTATTGGTACAGGCCGAAGTGTTCATTGTACAGTCACTATTGCAAGACAAAGACCCTCCGGTATAACCATAGTCTGTGCAAGATTTATTATTCAGATTAGCGCCATCGCAGGCTTCCGTCCCTTCAACAACTCCGTTATTGCAGGTCTGTGTGGCTTGCTTTTTCTTCGCCCACATAATCTGAACTTTTCCACTGGAATTATCTGAGTACCAAAGATCTCCTTGGCTATCTACTTTAGGACCACCTTGGTTATATGAGGTATTAATCTGAGAACCCCCAGTTATATTATTGAGGTTTACAGGATTAGAAGCAGTATTTCCATCCCAGTCAAAGGCATAGATATCAGTTAATCCAAGATTACCCGTTTGTCCATATGTCCCTACCAAAACATAATTATTTCCTACGAAGATGGCATCATCATTTACACTGGTATTTACACTTGTAACTGGTGAAATTGTCCAATCGGACATTTTAGCCCTGTAAATATTTTGGTTAGTAGAACCATCTTTGAAAGTTGAGTAATACAGGTAGGCATTATCGTAAGAAGATGGAAATTGTGATCCTCCTGACAAATTTATATCACCACTAATGATTGTACAATTACTGGCGCTGTCATTAATAAGATCATAATCACATTTTGAGATGCCATTTTGATATAAAAACAGTGTATCATTCCCACAAGTACTTGCTGGACACAATAATGGAGCACTTTCCATTGCAGAAGTATTCAGATTACTAACTTCTTTAACGTTTGGACTATTCCACGTATTTCCTCCATCACTAGACCCAACAACCCAAATATCTCCACCACCAGTTCCTCCTGGCTGATTGCTTTGAAAAATTAATTTTATATTATTCCCGCTTCTAATTGCGTTAGCGTTTGAATAATGATAACCAGAATCCTGAAATGAAGGACTAACCGGAGTTTCCCACCCGGTTAATGAAAGAGCCTGTTTTTTTGTACCAACATTTTCATTTGATACAACAGAAGATTCATCATCAACCTGATTGGTACATGCGCTCACAGCAGCAGCGGTGCTTAAAAGACCACCACCCAAAAGAGCAGCCTTTACAGTGCTATTCCTGGCTAATCTTTTTAAAAGACTTTCTTTATTTTTGTTTGCGTCTTGAGGTTCTTGAGAATTCAAGTTACGCATAGTTTTTTATTAAAAAATATGAATAAATGTGGAAAGGAGTTTAATATAACACAAAGCGGTAAAAAGTCAATATCTTTATTGCTGCACGACATATTCTAGTAAACCGCTTTCCTGAGGCACTTTCACCTCTAAAATCTGCCTGAAACTGCCCGATGTACTTTCACTGGAAATAGTCTGGTAGGCGTTAGTTGGAGAAACCATTGTTTTATTGCTTTTAACCAGAACCTGATACTCCAAATAAGGCACTTTTTCCGTTTGTGATGCCAATAAACTTCTGATAACCGTCAGTTTGAGTACAGGCTTGTTAATTGCATCATTTACCGTTGTCCTAATCGTCCCCGGAGCTGTCCATGGAGATTCATTTTTAAGGAAAGCTAAAACATTACCATCAGTAATCTTTATCCCGCTTTCTTCTCCCTGAAGAATTGAAGTAGCCCCAAAACTTAATTTTGCGCCATAGTTAATGATGCTTTCATAGATTTCGCTATTTTCAGGACAACGACCTCCATAACAGTTATTAATACTGAAATTCCTATCCGGCACCATCAGATAACTCTTGTCTCCGCCCAGGTTTGAGGCGGTAACCTGCCAATCCACAATCGTATCATCGCCTCCAACGTTTGTATCGCCATGGAGTGTATCAAGCTGCATTCTGTTCAAAGTAGCACACATCTCTCCCACACCGGCTTTGCAGGGGGTTCTCACCTTCAGGATCAGCTCGGTTAGGCCCAGCTGCTCTGGGTTGCAAATCCAGGTAGTTGAACCAAAAGGGTTGTAACAACCATATATTGGCTGAGAAAGTGTTGCCGGATCACTATTATAGACAACATAAAGTGGAATGCTTACGCTTTCACCTTCACCTAGCTTATTCCAGTTGCAGGGGTGATCAACAGTATAAAAAGGACCGGTGTAATCCCCAACGGCCGGTTTTTGAGCATCAAAAACATAATTTGGAGCCGTGGCTTTTGAATAATAAAACTGGGTTTTGCTAACATCCATTTTCAAAGGATCACAATTGGCTGCCGCATCACCTGTGCCCGGGGAAGGAATAGTATAATATTCATCGAATTTTTTGCTTATTGGAACCGTTCCCTGCACGGTAAAGGTCGATTTCACAGAAGAAGTCCCTTTTGTACTGCAGGGGCCACTTGTCCCATCACAGAATTCCTTACACGCTTTTTTGCATTCGGTATTTATGTCACTATTGGTGTTGCCGGGATAATTTGTATCGCAACAGGTATTGCAATCAGTTTGATTCGCTTTACCCAAACACTCCGGATCCCCGTTAAAAAGCACGGTCTGGTTTCCAGATGTGTTATATCCGGCTCCCTGGGAAAGGTTGGTAAGAAGGCCTTTTTCCAACGCTCCTTCTGCGGCGTAATAAACCACATTGGCTTTGTTTACAGCGCTTGATTGGCGGATCTGGTCGATAACGTTAATGCTGATTAACAAGGCAAAAAAAATCAAATTCGAAATACATTAAGTTGCATTTTTCATTATAATTAATTATCCAGAAATGTCAGCTTTGACTTTGCCCCTGTAATACCGGCGTGTTATAATCGGCGCGTTAAATAAATTGATGATGCAAAAACAAAAAACTTTTCCGGCTGCAAAAAAAAATGCTTTCACACTAATTGAAATACTGATTGTGATGGCGCTTATGATTATGCTTGCCGCCGCCGGTTTTACATCACTTATGTCCTCGCAGAGGACGATGACTTATTTGAATACGGATGAAAAAATATTAAGCCTTTTTAGGAATGCCAGGACTTATGCGGTAACCGGGCGCGCGGTGCAGGATTTAAGTAATTATGACAATGACACCGACACAACCGAAATGGTAACCCCTGCCAATTATGGTATTAATTTTACCACAGCTGCAGGTGCAACAAAGGTTAGTATGTTTGCGGATATGCGCGACCGTGCTGCTCCACTAAATGAAGGCATCTATAATGATCCAGGCGGTTTTTCTTACGTAGCCGGAAAAGATCTGCTTCAGATGACTTATAATGTGGATCCTTCCATAACTGTAAAATGGTATTGTACGGCTTTAAATTCACATCCAAATACGGTTTTCTTTTCACCGATTTATGCAGACGTAAAGTTCGATTCATCTGTAGCAACCGATTGTTCACCCAATAATCTTTTTTATTTTGGGATCTGCCAGGCTTCGACCAATGCAAAAAAATGTTATGGCATCCATCCCATCGCCGGCAATCCCGAGCCTGTTACCTGCCCAAGTGAAATGTTCGCAACCACCGGATGTTAATAATCTAAATGAAAATAAATTACTATAAAAAAAGGCGCGGTGACACACTTCTGGAAATAATAATTTCACTTTTTATTGTTGCCCTTGGAACAGCATCGGCCACCGAACTGGTTGTAAATGCCACGCGCACAAATTCATACAGTAAAAACACACTGGTAGCCCTAAACCTTGCGATTGAAGGTGTTGAAGCTGTGCGGAACATCCGCGACAGCAACTGGCTAAAATACTCATATGACAAAGACCATTGTTGGAACATGAAACCGGAAATGATTTCAACTGCTCCATGCACCCTGGATGCCCTGATTGCAAGCGGCAATTATACCGTTGATCTGGATATTGCTAATATGAAATGGTACCTGAAAGCTTCTGAGGGTATTCTGGACATGGTAAACAACCCGACAGCCAATTACAGTGATTTTAACCTAAAGAAGGCCAAGATTACTTTTAATGGTTCAGATAAAACGATGTATCTTTCGGCAAACGGGATGGCATCTTCTACCTGCAAGATGCCGGATTGTTTTATTGATACTGCTTCTCCAAGCAGCCAATTTTATCGCATGGTTTCTGTAAATTATGACTCTGTTCCCCCTGATACGGCGGAGCAGGTTCGGGTAAGCTCGATTGTCCAGTGGATGGAAAGCGGGCGCCCGCAACAAGTGGAAGTTGATACACTGATTGCCAACTATAACCGTGTTAAAGTTAAACCTTAACTCCTAAAAGGGCCAAACGCCAATGATCACTCCGGTTAAACTAATCAGAAAAATAAGAAAAAAAGAAGCTTTCACGTTGGCGGAAGTAATTATTGCGGCCGGTCTTTTTACGGTAATCAGCACACTTTGCGGAATAGTCTTTATTAATGTGATGCGGGCCCAGCGACGGCTTTCCATTGAAAACGCCCTTTATGAAGATGCGCGTTTTATGATGGAAAGGATTTCGCGCGAAATACGGCAAAACACTATTGATTACGAAGAGTATTATAACCGGAAAGATACAAATGGCGCCACAATGCCTTATTACGGTCAGTATTACGGCTGCTATTCCGATCGTTTCTATAATCCTGGGCAAATGCCGGGAGAGCTGAACAACAATGGTCCTGAATTTTCTCCAGCCGGCCAGCCAAGCGGACTGGGAGCTTATTGTTCAGACAATGTTAAACCGGTCCAAGACTCGCCAGGGTGCATTGTGAACAGGTTAACGCTGGATATTAACACAGGAATGAATCCCTACTCCGGCAATAGTTTTGTTGATAAAACTCCTCAAGCAGCCAATGCCTTCTGTGACAAAAAATTTCAGTCCTCGCCGCCACCTTGCCAAGATTCTTCGCGCGCAAATGTAGATGAACTTTACCTGATTGATCCAACCGGCACCGAAAAAACGATTATTGTTAAAAAGCAGGTGAAAGCTACCCCCAATGAATTTTCGGTGGGACTGCTGAGATTAAATGGCAAAGACCTTAATCCGGTGGATGGCATTGCTGAAGAATGGATCAGTTTTGGCCCGACTGGGGCGATTACCAGTTTTAATTGTGCGCCAGGGTTTGATTGCCCTGTTAGTCTTGGTAATCTCGATAACTCCAAAGATGCTTCAATTACAAGTCTTTTTCAGGGATTTGTACCAATCACGCCTTTACGCAGTACGGTAAAATCGTTGGATTTTTTTGTTGCCCCCATGGAAGACCCGCGCAAAGCTTTTGCTGAAACAAAGGGCGCGGATGCCATCCAGCAACAGCCGCATGTAACAGTGGTGCTTACACTTGAACCTGCAAGCAGCCAGTTAACCAATTATGGGAGCCAGGATCTACCTTCGATTACTCTTCAAAGCACCATAAGCAGCCGCGTTTTTAGCGAAGTTAAAAGCTATGACGGCCGGGCCCGCTGTAAACAGTACAACTAAAGATTAAGTTAGACAAAAAAGCTCTCCGCAATTACAATGTGCGTGTCAGCTTTTTCAAAGCGTTTAACATATTAAAATGACTAAAAACAAAATTTCAAATGAACGAAATGCGCGGCGGATGGCGCGGCGGATGGCGCGGCCGACCACGGGCCTAAATGCGCAGCCGGTTGCGCGACCCACTTCAAGGCCCACTTCAAGGCCGGGAGTTTCTACGGTTGTTACCCTGATTATGGTTGCCGTAATCGGTTTTTTTGCCTTGTTAATCAGCATTAACGTTATCGACCAGATCCGCCAATCCAGCGCTGTAAACAAAGCCAATGTGGTCTATTACGCCGCAGAAGGAGCGTTGGAAAAAGGCCTTCTAACCAACCTTTCCCAGGGAGCCGGATATAACACATCTGGAAACCAGACCGTGCTTTTTAACGAGGATCCGGAGTGTTTGGGAAAAGCGAATCAAACTGATTGCAATACCTGTTGCGATACAAATTATCCCGGCAACACCAATAGTGACATAAATACCGAATGCAAAAAAGCGTGTAAGGAATTC
>JAGOLJ010000066.1 GCA_017994125.1 Candidatus Altimarinota bacterium | reverse complement strand
ACATGTGTATAAGAGTCAGGGTAAGGTCACGGTAACAGAAATCTCGTTTTGGGGACGGCTGAAATTGGTTATTACTGCTTCTGCGGCTTTGGCATTGGGGATGATAACTTCATTATGGGAAAGCGTCTTTAGCACGGTACTGCGCCAGTTTATGTCCACAACATGGCCTTCGGCATCATTACCAACTTTGATGTAATCACCAATTCTCAACTGGCGGGAAGCAATGATGAGCAGCCCGGCAAAGAGGTTGGCTAGACTGTCTTTAAGGGCTAAAGCAACAGCTAAACCTCCAACGCCCAGGGCGGTGAGAATAGGTGTAATAGAAATCCCCAGCGTCTGCAGGACAATCAGCAGACCAATGGTGAAGATGGTTAGTTTGATGATGTTGGTGAAAATGGAGATGGAAGAAACCATGCCTTTGTATTTTCCCTGATAAAGTTTGATGAAGGCTGTGGCTATGCGGCTTGCACCCGAAGTTACAAGCAAAATAAGCAAGGTGAGCAGGATGGCCTTAAGGGTATCATGGACGTTCTGTTCCAGTTTAACCTGCATGGTAGCTGTGTATAGTCCAAGACAGATAAAGGTTGTGATGATAATGCCATGGAATGACTTTGATAAATTTTTGTCTACTTCCCATTTAGTGGCATGGAGCAATTTTTTCAGGATGCGTACTGCCATTTTTTCAAGCAGTAGTCCGATCAAAACGGAAACAGCGATAATTGAAGCCGGAATAATATAATCCATAAGAAATCGTTAATGCGTATGCGTGCCATATTGCAGGCGCGGTTAATAATAACATATGAACAGATTTTTCCAATTGACTGCAAAACGGCAGATTCCTATAATTTGGCACCTTTATTAATGCAATGCCTAACATTTATTCGGGACATTTGGGATTCGCTTTGATGCCAGACAACGTAACTCAGGACAAGGCAGCGGGACTTGTACGGCTTATACCATCGGGTTCACCTGACTTTAAGCCTTCAGCCCATATCAATCTCTACCATGCCGACCTTCATAAGATACCCGAAGAAGCTGTTATAAAAACGATTAACGGCATCCGCTCCGTTTTGGGAAAGAAATTGGAACTGGGAGAGATTATCAAGAAGGGTGAAACTGAATTGACATGGCAAATTGCGAATAATGAGGCCATTAGACTCGCCCATCTTTATGCCATTCAGGCGGTCGGTTATTTCAACCCGGGCAGCGTGAATGATCGGCTGAAAAGTGAAACCTTTACCAAAGAAGAGGAAGAAAACATGCGACGTTTTGGATTTCCCCAGATTGATAAACAGTTCCGTCCCGCCATAACGTTGGCCAGAAATAAAACAGGAATAAGGAGATCAATTACTTTATATCCGCACACCGCCTATATTCAGCAGGCTGTTTTTGCCGAGCTGACAGCTGACGGTGATCTGCGGGAAATTATTTATCCGGCCTAAGCACTGATATTAACATCTGCCATTTTTCTGTTAAAATAGGCCTGTTTGGGTATTTAAAGATTTAAGGGAAGGAACTAATGGCAAAGGCCGAAACCATTCAGAAGAATTTTATCTGCATCCCGGAGGATCTTAAAAAAGCTGAAATACTGCTTGTTTATCCTGATTTTGCCAAAAATGAACTGGGCACTGCTTCCTATCCGGAAAACCAGCTTGGACTTAACAGGCTGGCTTCTTACCTTGATTTTAAGGGGCATACGGTAAAAGTGCTGAACACGACAGGACGGCGTGAAGGACATAGCGGCCCGGAAGAATTGGCGGCTTTTTTAGCTAAAAACATGGAAACTTTTGAAATAGTGGGCTTCCATGTTAACTCCTGGAACATTTCGCATATCATCAAAATTCTGGAGATTAATAAAGAGGCCTTAAAAAACCGGCTGGTACTTTTTGGAGGCCCGCTTCCAACAGCGGCGCCGGAGCAGCTGATTGAGATGCTGAAAAATCTGGGATTCAATAACCTGGGATTAGTGCAGGGGTACGGGGAACTGGTACTTGAACAGATTATTTTAAAGCGGGACCGGCTGAGTGAAGTCGAAGGCGTGTGGAGCTGGCAACATAACGTAATGACAAAGGGCTCACTACAAAGGCTTTCTGATGAGCAGATGGCTGCTCTCCCCTTTTTGAATCCCAAGTATAATACTTTTTACCAACAGTATTTTAAACCTTACGTAGAGGGGGCGCAGGGCGCGGATTTTAGCCTTGATACGATTTTTTTTGCCCAGGGACTGGACTGCAACCATGGGTGCCCATTCAACTGCTCCTATTGTTCCGTGCATATTTTCGGCCATAAAATCAACGAATATACTCCGCAGCGCGTCTGCGATGAACTTGAATATCTGGCCAGGGAAACCGGTTTTTTCATGTTCACTTTTACCAACAGCAACCTGATGTTCCTGCGCCGCGAATGGATACTGGACTTCTGCAATGAACTGATCAAGCGCGGGATGCATAGTTACTTAAGCTGGTCGGGGTACCATCATCCAAACACCATTAACCTGCTTACGGTTGATGATTTTAAATTGCTTAAAAAAGCCGGGTGTGACCAGATTGTTGTTGGTATACAGTCGGTGGAGCCGAAGATTCTGGAAATTTTCAACAGGCATAAAAGTACTTATCAGCTTTTCCGGGAGATAAGACGTAAAACGGCTGAAGCGAATCTGGAGCTTGTGATTGATTATATCCGCGGCGTGCCGGGAGAGGACATTGACCTGGTTGAGGATTTTTATAATTACTGCATTGAAAACAAAGTGGAGGTGCGTGAATTTTTACTGAAGATCTATCCGAATACCGAAATAACTGCCAAAAACCTTGATTTTTCCGATTACGAAATAATCCCTATTACCGGTAATCTGGCGCGGGAACTGGACTCGTTTGCAGTTGTACCAAAATTTAACGATCCAAGGAACCAGGAATTAAGCCGCAAAATTCTCATATCCAATAACCGGATAAAACGGGAAAGAAAAATACGCCTGGGCCAATATTATCTTGGCGATGCCTTACAGGCGCGCAAATTGATGAATGAAACCATCCCTGCCCATCCGCAGATTCCTGATAAAGTAAAATTTGCAATGGTAAAAATGCTGATGGGGATGCTTAACCCTGTTAATGAGGGCAAAATGATGACAGGACAGTCGCCGGAACAAATGATGAAATCGTTGATTTTAGCAGGAGAAGATGCCCCTCCGCTGGTAAAAAAACTCCAGGAAAAACTGCGCAGTGAACTTGGCGAAGAAAAATTCCAATACCTCAGAAAAAAATATGGAGGCTTATAAGAAGCCCTTTGTAATTAACGGGGCAAAATCCAACAACGCTTTTAGTTTTGAACGAAGGCAAAAAGCAAAAGGGATGCCGCCAGTGTTACATGTGGCCGATTTGCGATACATTGGCTATGACGAACTTGTTGATAGTGATCTGGGGCAGATCCGGGAAGGTGATGAAACCGCTTTTGAGGATTTTGATGATAGCGATAAGCTGGTTTCATGCAAAGGTTTGCAGCATTTTATCGGGACTGAATTGCCTTTTGTTGAACCGGTTCCTGCTTATATTTTTGATAACCATAACCATGCCTTTTATTTCTGGATTAAGCATCTGGAACTATGCCAAAGCCGGCCTGTCTTAATCCATTTTGACCAGCACAAGGATACCCGGATGCCGGAAAGCCTGCCTGCAGGAAAACCAGACCTGAAAACAGCTTTTAATTATACAAATGAGGTCCTGAATGTCGGTAATTTTCTGGGTGCTGCCATAAAAATGGATCTGTTTGAAGAAGTTTTCATTATTGATGCGGAAGACGCTTTGGCCAATTTAACGGAGAATGTCCAATTGATAAAAAAGATCCAGCAACACCCGCTTTTTATTGACATCGACCTGGACTTTTTTAGCCATGAAATGGCTTACATTGAGGAAAATTTAAAAATCCGGGTAATTAATGAATTTGTAAGGCAGGCAAGGCTGGTTACTTTTGCAACCTCTCCATTTTTTATTGATTTCGGCATTGCAAAACAAAAACTGCAAATGATTTTTAAATCCCTATAGGCAGCATTTACTTATTTACTGGAATTTGCTAAAATATAAGGATTTATAAAATCAAAAACAAAAATATGCCGGAAAACACCAATGATTCAATAAAAATCCTTTCGGTTACCTCGGCTGATCCACCGGGAACAGCGGCTCCGGGAGGGGCAACTGCAACAATGGCCCCCTCTGCAGGTGACAGTGCCGGATCAACCAATGCGCCAGCCAATAAGTCTTTTGACCTTGAAACACTGGTTAACCAGGGGCCAAAAGCTGCCGATCCCCAACCGGCTTCCGGGGCTACAAAATCCGCGCAACCAGTTCCGGCGGGGCCAAGTGATCTTCAGAGCTTTTTTAATAAGCAGACGGTAAAGCAATCCGATCCTAAACTGCTTGAATCACTGGTTGCCCAAAAGGCGGCAGCGGATAAAACCAAACCAATTCTGGGAAGTTCCCCTTCCCTGCAAAAAGCGCTGGAACAGGAAAAAGAGCTGAAACTTAAACGTAAACTGCGGGTCTCGCAGGTTTTATTTATGCTGGTATTTGTAGCAGCAGGGGGGATGGCAGCATATTTTTACAGTGAACTTTCCCCTACATTTAATTTTTTTGGACCAAATACTACGTCCCGCCTGAGTGGAGTAAACCGTAACCTGGCCGGTAAAATGAAAGAAATTAACCGTGACAGGATTCTGGCGGCACAGGTTCATTTAAACAGTTTCAGTGTAGCTGCCGATACTTATCTTGATCTGACCCTTAAGCTTACCAACCCAAACCTGTCTGCTGCGGAAAAACAGGCGTTAACTATTGAGTCTGAAGATGCCGCCTCCAGAATGCCAACCCTGATTAAGGATACCAGGGATCTTTTAAATAAAGAGATGTTTGTGAGGGTTACGCCCAGCCTGGCGGATGGAGAACTGACTGATGATGTGCTTAAAACCAACGCCATGAGCGATGTAACCGCGGCGCTGAATGAAAAAAGGAATGCCCTTTTAGCTGATACCGCTTCAAGAGAAACAGTTACACCGCAGGTGAGGCTGATTGATAATGCCCTTAAACTTGTTGGCAACAAGGACCTTCTTGGAAAACTTACAGCAGTTGATACCGATGCCTTTGATAAAGAACTTAAAGATTACATGGTGGATCTGGACGCGCTTAAAAGACAAAAACTGCAGAGTGAAATTGCGGCTGTCCTTTCCACCACATCCAGTGATATTGCAACAATCGGGGCGATTAAAAACCAGCGCATTGACTGGCTAAAATTAATGGATGAGGTGCAGACAGAAGCCGAAAAAGTTGATCCCAATTTTACACTGGCCGATCCAATCAATATGAACAGCCCGAACCGTGAAGGAATCAACATAACCGGCTTCGATTTTGACAGGGCCTCACAGAGAATTTCATTGACTGGTTCATACAGGACGGCTGATTCCACCAATTTCAGCAAGATTAGTGAACTTATAAACACTTTTGAAGAGTCTCCGTATTTCAAAAACATTGATATGCGCTCCTTTGTGAAGAGCGGCACCAAGAAAACCGGATTCATGGCCAATTTCCGCTTTGACCTGACTCTGGAAGATTTGTCATCTGATGTTCAAAAGAAAATTTCCCTGGTAAAAAAAATCATGGCAGAACGGGAAAGGATTAAAAGATCTCAACAATAAATAAAAAACAAATATGCAAATACAAGTAAAAAGAAAGAACTACCAAAGGAGCATAAGAAGTTATATTTTTATGACTTTATTCCTGTTGGCCGGAGCTGGTTATTACGGCTATACCCAGTTCACACAGCTGGCTATGGCCCAGGATGCCATAACAAATGAAAACACTAAACTGGTTGAACTAAACCAGACGGCGGCTGACACCC
>JAGOLJ010000065.1 GCA_017994125.1 Candidatus Altimarinota bacterium | reverse complement strand
CATCTGGGTGATATAAATATAGTACGGGAAAGGCTTTTAAATTAATTTTCATCTTTAACCAGCAATCCTTTATTTTACCGTTCTTGACAAATGATACCTCTGGCGGATAATGCCCGTCTGTCATTTTAATAACCAGCATGATTAATGGTTAACGAGTCTCCATTAGTTCCAGAGGCTCTGAAGTACCCCCAGCCGGATGCTGACAAAATCAGATTGATTGAGTCTGTTACCAGGGCTGATATTTTACGGCCAGAAAACGCACCATTTCACCATAAGCTGCTATATTATGGCGTAGATATCATTATGTTATTGGCCTTTTTAAAGGAAGTCCAAAAAGCAGATCTAAAAAATCAAAAAGCTTTGGACGATTTTATAAGACATTATGAGATCAATTTTGATGACAAGGATAACCTGAATTTTACAACCGTGTCTTTGGAACGTATCAGTCAAAAAAGCGGGATTTATTTCCCTCCCATAAAAAGGGAAAAAAAGATCAGTTTATTTAATCAGGATTTTCTAAATATCATTGGCTGCCATTCCATTGTCCAGTCCGGTGATCCAGCCTCTCTAATCCTTTGCAAAACCAAATGGAAACCCGAACATCTGGCTAATGAAACAAGGATTGAAAACGGCATCGAGCTTGCCAAAGACATGTGGGCCATCCTGGCGTTAAATTTTGAAACCGCCGCTAATGGAAGCCATGACACCCCTGGAAGTCCCGATACCCCGCCACAGGAAAAACGTGTCACTGCGGCCGGCCGTGCTTTGATAGATTATTACTGGACGGTAGTTAACGCCATTTCACCCGATCAGGTCGACGATTCAAGAAGATGGATCTCTTTTGACCTCAAACCGGATAGGAGTATCGAAGATGAGGTGTTTGGTCTGAGAAGAATTTTTATTGGCAGAATTGGACATCTTTTCGGATCTCTTCTTGAAAAAAAGAGAGAAGCCAGCCGTGTTGAAGTCATAAAAGCTAATACCAGGCGTCAGATTATTCAAACCATTCTGGATCAGAAATTAATCTAACTTTAAATACGCGAGCAGCTTTTTCAGTCCCATCGTGTTCAAAACGTTTTTCGCTTCTACCCAACCGCGCCTTGCCACCGCAATGCCAAACTTTAAATAAGCCATCTGGCTGGTATGGTGGCCGTCAGTATCTATTACCATTTTTGCGCCCATATCGCCGGCCATTTTGCAGTAATAGTCAAACAAATCAAGCCGCAGCGGCTGCGCATTAATTTCCATTGCAACATTGTGCTTTTTTGCGGCCTCAATAAGCGCTTCCATTTTTACCGCATAAGGTTCACGTACATTGATCAGACGTCCATTGGGATGCCCCAATATTTTTACGTATGGGTTGGATATTGCCTTAACAATACGATCAGTCTGCTCCTGCTCGCTCAGGTTCCACCGTGAATGCACCGAAGCAACCACAATTTCGAATTTCTTCAAAACGCTATCCGGAAAATCCATGCTCCCATCCGGTTTAATATCACATTCAACCCCTTTCAAAATACGGAAAGGCGGTTTCCCTTTTTGGGCTTCTTTTTGCAGATCCTTATTGATGGCATCAATTTCATCCCACTGCATGGCAAAACGTTCCGCGGTTAACCCATGGGCAATCGTCTGTGACTGCGAATGATCTGTCAGCGCAATATATTCATAGCCGGCATCACGGTACGCGCGGGCGATCTCCTCTATTTCCTGAGTCCCGTCACTCCATTTGCTGTGCACATGCAAATCTCCGCGCAGGTCTGTGGCATCAACCAGTTTTGGTAAAACACCCCTGTCCGCCGCTTCAATCTCACCGCGGTCTTCGCGCATTTCCGGCATAAAATAAGGCAAACCAACCGCTTTATAAACATCCTCTTCGGTCTTGCCTGCGATCAGCTTGTCGTCTTTTACTCGGAATACGCCGTATTCGCTGATTTTTAGTCCCATTTTTTTAGCCCGGTCACGCAGTGTAACGTTGTGAGCTTTGGATCCTGTAAAATACTGCATGGCTGCTCCAAAAACATTTTCATCAATTACGCGGACATCTACCTGTATACCTGATTTAAGAATAACCGACGTTTTGGTTTCACCAGTAGCAATCGGCTTATCCACTTCTTCATATTTGATAAAATGTTCCATGATTTTTTTTGAATCAGGGGTCGCTTTATCTCCGCGAATACCACCATCCTTCGCTGCCACCAGAATATCAATATCCCCAATCGTTTCTTTCATCCTGCGCAGGCTTCCCGCATACTCCGCGCGTTTTACCTGGGGACATTTTTTTAGGTATTCAATCAGCTTTTCGGCATGATGCAGTGCTTCAAAAAGAGTCATCCTTTCCCGGTGCATGTCATACTCGGAAAGCGCCTGCAGAATATCCTGTTCACTTTTTTCACCCATCTTGGGCAGGTTGCGGAGTTTGCCTTCTTCAGCCGCTTTCTTTAATTTTTCAACCGTATTGATTCCCAGTTCCGAAAAAAACAGTTGCACCTTTTTTGGTCCCACTCCGCGCACGCGCAAAAGCTCCAGCAGATTTTTATCAAAATGTTTTAACAGATCATCATAGAATTTACATTTTCCCGTTGTAATCAGCTCAATAATTTTGGCGGCCAGATCCTTACCGATCCCGGGAATTTCTTCCAGATTTTTGGGATCTTCATTGTAAATATCTGCCAGGTCTCTGGCCAAATCTTCAACTGTTCGGGCGGCCTTTTGATAAGCCAAAACACGGAAGCGGTTTGCTCCCTGGATCTCAAGGATTTCACTTATTTCAAAGAAAATTTGTGCAATCCTTTGGTTATCCATTGCGTAAATAGATTATGGTGATAGCATTATAACGCACACCGGTGCAAAGATGAACTTCATCTTGCAACTAACATTCACCAGTCACTATGTCAAAACCACTCGATCCCGAAACCCTAAAAATTCCGGCATATCTTCGCAATAAAGTGATCGTCAATCAGGCCAAACAACAGCTCATCCTAACCGCTTTGGACCGCAAACAGGCCGGGCTTCCTCCCAATTCAAAAGTCGCCACCCATAAAGTCAAACGCGCCAATCCGCTGCTTCAGACCATCGAAAAAATCCGCGCCCAAAAACAGCAGAAAGAAGTTGGACGTAAAAAAATGATCGAGGAAAATGTTACATCGGCAATGAGTTCAGCTCGCACCCAAGGCAAAATCCGCAAAACCGCAGCCATGGCTTTTGTCCCCAAAAAATTGCCGCAAATTGGCACCGTCACCGATTTCTGGGAAAAAATCAGCGTCGCCGGCATTAAACTCAATACAACTCTCAACAAAAACAGTTTTGTCTTAATTGAAGGTGAAGACGGCCTTTTTAAACAGGCTGCCCTGGAAATGCAGATCGATCGTGAACAGGTTATGGAAGCGCCCGCTGGTTCGCATATTGGCTTAAAGGTTGAAAACAGGGCCATTTTAAACGGCAAAGTTTACAAACTTTCCTGATCCTTCGCTCCCGGAGCCGGTCAGCTTCCGGAGCTGACCATGATTTCATAAGTCTCCTTGGCTGCTTTTTCCCAACTGAATTTTTTAACCTGCTCCTCTCCTTTTGCAATCAGTCTCGAAATTAAAATACCGTCAGAAGCCAGCCTTTTTAAGCCGATGCTTATCTCTTCCACTTTTTCCGGATTAGCCAGAAAAGCCGCCTCTCCAGCCACCTCCGGCAGTGAAGAACTCTTTGATGTCAGCACCGGCCTGCGCATCACCATCGCCTCCAGCACCGGCAGTCCAAAGCCTTCATAAAGCGACGGGAACGCAAAAATACGGCACTTGTCGTATAAATACATTTTTTCTTTTTCATCCACGTATCCCGGCATAATCACGTCCCGTGCCAGCTCCAGCTCTTCCACTTTTTGCCATACTTTTTCAAATCCGACCCCTCTTTTTCCGGCAAGCACCAGCTTCCATTCCGGGAACTCTTTAATAAACCTGCCAAAGGCTTCAATAAGGCGTGTAAGGTTCTTTTTATACTCCAGTCTGCCAACAAACAAAATAATCAGTTTTGCCTTTTCCAGATGTAAATCATGTTCCATTTTTTTCTTCTCTACATCCGTAAAATGGAATAGGGGATCAATTTCGGGCGCGCCATGATACACCACAAATATTTTCCTGGGATCGCATTTATAAAAATTAACCAGATCATCCTTGGTGGCTTTACTTGGGACAATAATCCGCCAGGCCTTTTTAACGGCCTTTTTGGTTGCCCACTCCAGCATCATAAACTGTTGCCAGGAATAAGCCTCACGGAAATGTTTAAAAGCAACGTCATGAATTGTGATGATAGTCTTTTTCGGAAAGATTAAAGGCAAAGTGTGCGAAGGGACAAACAGCATATCCACAGGCTTAAACAGCATTTCCAAGCTCAAACGCAATAAAGTCCAAAAGCGTGGGAATGGGATAATCCTTTTCTTAACATTAAACGGGAACTCGCAGTTAAAATGATGATCTTCCCTTAAATAAAGCCTTACATCGGTATTGTGTTCCCGCCCCAACAGAGGTATCAGATCATTAAGCAAATGGAAGCTGTACCATTCCACCCCCGTCGATTGCGCGTGCCCATACCTTGATGCATCAATTCCTATTTTCATGGCCCAAGTTAAGCACAAGCCAGCACTATAGACAAGCCGGTGCTTTAGTATAACCCAAGCCAGGCGCTAACTGACCCTGGCCAACACCAGCGCCCCCACAACTTCAGCCCCGGCTTCTTTAAGCACCTTCGCGCACTCGTTTAATGTGGAGCAGGTGGTTGCCACATCATCAATTAACAGAACTTTCCGCGGCATGAGTGGTAATTCCGGCTTAATTTCAAAAACCCCTTCCACGTTCTTTTGCCTTTCTTCCCTGCTTAACTCCATCTGTGCTTTATGAAAGCTTTTTCTGGTTAAAAATCCCGTTTGGCAAAGACCTGCCCGTTTTGCAAATGAAGAAGCCAGTAACTCTGCCTGGTTAAAACCACGCCATTTTAATCTGGATTTGCTTAAGGGAACCGCGCAAACCGAAAAATCTTTCGTACCGGATATGTCAAAGTTTAAGCTTCCCAAAATGTTTATTTCACTCCGCCCTGAATTATAAACGTTTCTCATAACATTCCACAGGGCCTCCCCCAGTGGCTCTGCCAATTCTCTGATGAATTCATATTTCAGGCCGTGTATAAAGTTCCTCATCAGTCGTGATTTTTCGTAGTCGCAAGCCGCTAATAAAAAATCCAGATGGTCTTCCTTTGGTAAGTTATCCCTGGTTAAAACTATTTTTGAAAGTTTTTCCATCTCGCCAAGGCACTTCTCACATAAAAACATTCCGTCCATGCCGCAGCCAAGGCATTCAGGTGGAAATACTAGGTCTTTAAAGCTTTTCCAAAGCCATTCCATAAGTAATCTCAAATTGTCGGACAGTCGGCCGAATACCCCATTATTAGCCTTGTTAAACCTCACCTTTACTATCGATAATAATTTGATAAAATAACCCTGCTTTGCCGCCCTTTGCGCCGCCGTCCGGAACCACAGAAGCCGTAACGCGAACCAATCAGCAGGCAGGCACAACATAAACTCTGTACTTTAAAAAAAGATTAACAGGAACTTAATTCCATCTGGAGATGTAGCTCAGTTGGTTAGAGCGCAACATTGACATTGTTGAGGTCGGAGGTTCGAGCCCTCTCATCTCCACCAGATTGATCTGGTACTGAAATTTTATTGGCAGTCGGAATCGTCTTCTCATCATTTATCCGGCCTGTTTTAATGCTAAAAAATTTTGCAAATATCAAAAAATAAGCTAACATGGCCTGGAAGTTAACAAAAAAAACTATGGCAGATCCAAATCAGGGAAATCAAGGGGTGAGTCCATCCGGCCAGGGAGCAGGAGCATGGGATGGCAGTAATCCCATGGGCGACATGAGCGGCGGAACAGGCGCCCAGGAACCCGAAGATACAACACCGGCCAACCATCAGATAGGTAGTTTATTTCCTAAAGTAATAAGCTACAAGCTGCTGCCGCATAGCCTTCAGTTTGATGAACAGAGATTCCTTCATTTGCTGGCAGGTTCAATCAGCCTTACCAAGGATGAAAAAAAACGCATTTTGGAATCAATTCCAAAACTGCGCCAGTCGCAAGTGGACGAGCTGATGAGAATTTTCGAAGAAGAGCGCTGCAAATTCGCGGAACTTTCCGCCAGACACGTTGACCAGCTTAAAAAGCTTGAGCAACAGCATTTTGCCGACTGGCAGGATATCGAACTGGAACAGAAAGCA
>JAGOLJ010000064.1 GCA_017994125.1 Candidatus Altimarinota bacterium | reverse complement strand
CGAAGGCTTCGGGGCGGGGCGGGGACGCCGGTTGCGAAGACGGGTGCGGTTGAGTTTTTTTGCGTTTTATTTGCGAATGGCGGACGGAGTAGTTTACTTCCACAAAACTGCCTTTCAGGTTGACCTGTCCGGCGCGGGCCGATTTAACTTCGGGGACGGTTAAAACTATTCCTGCTTCGATTTTTTCAAGGACTTCATAATCGGCGAAAGCTTTCTTGTTTTGGGAAAGGATCATTTTAACCTTATTTATGGTGTCAACCTGTAAATAGTTCTGGCAAACGGGATTGATTCACGCACGTGCTCAAGTCCGCAGATCCAGGTGACCAGTCTTTCAAGGCCGTAGCCAAAACCGGAGTGTGGCACGGAGCCGAATTTGCGCAGGTCCAGATACCAGGTAAAGGCTTCCATGGGCAGCATGTGTTTGTTGATGCTTGCTACCAGAGTGTCGTAGTTGTCTTCACGCTGGCTGCCGCCAATGACTTCGCCGTAACCTTCGGGCGCAAGCAGATCGGCGCAGAGGGCGCGGGAATTGTCTTCGGGATCGCGTTTCATGTAAAAGGCTTTTACTTCGGCAGGATATTTTTCCACAAAGATGGGTTTGTCGTATTTTTTGGTGAGGATGGTTTCGTCGTCGCCGCCAAGGTCGTCCATGTCGCCGATATCGGAGCCCATGGACCGCAGTTCTTTAACGGCGTCGGCATGGGTCATGCGGATGAACGGGCCTTCAATTTTTTTAAGTGGTTCAATGTCGCGTTCCAGCATTTTCAGTTCCTGCAGATTTTTTTCAAGAACGGATTTAACAATGTGAGTGACCAGTCCTTCCTGAATTTTAAGATTTTCATCATGTTCCACAAAGGCTGCTTCGGCATCCATCATCCAGAATTCGGTAAGGTGGCGGCGGGTCTTTGATTTTTCGGCGCGGAAAACAGGGCCAAAATCAAAGCAGCGGCCTACGCTGAAAATGGCGGCTTCAAGGTAAAGTTGTCCGGACTGGGAAAGGTAGGCTGAGCCAAGATCGAAGTAAGGTACTTCAAAAAGTTCGGTGGTTCCTTCACAGGCGGCGGGGGTCAAAATTGGTGAGTCGATTTTGATAAACTGGTTGTTGTTCAGGTATTCGTAGGTGGCGTTGATGATGGTGTTGCGAATGCGCTGAATAGCCCATTGGCGATGTGAGCGCAGCCACAGATGGCGTTGATCCATCAAAAAGTCGATACCGTGATCTTTTTTGGCGATGGGATATTCTTCGCTACACAGGTGGATAATTTCGATTTTTTTGACCTGAATTTCGTAAGTGTTTTCCAGTTTGGGATGTTTGGTGATAAGGCCGGTGACTTTGAGTGATGATTCCATGGTCATTTTCTCGGCGGCTTCCCAGGTTTTGGCATCAACGCTTGATGCTTCAACGATGCCCTGGGTGATGCCGGTTCCGTCGCGCAGTTGCAGGAACATGATTTTGCCGCTGCCGCGCTTGTTGAACATCCAGCCCTGAATGGAGGCTTCTTTATCAACATGATCTTTGAGGTGGGAAATGGTGGTGAGCATGGGATTCAATTTATGAATGTAGGATGGGTAAGCTGGCGGGATTATACCATGTTTTTGAGTTGTAAATCAGGTTTTTGTTTTCCGTGTGAGGACAAGGGATAGGCGAGGATGGTTTGTTGAAATGAAGAGGGGGTCATGCTTAGAATGAGCTGGTGTTGAGAGTAAGCTTTTGGGCATTGATAGTTGCGGTCAAAATAGTCGATAAAATTTATATGTAATACTTTGGGGTTAAGAAGTGGGCGGAAAAGAGCAGCGCAGGTGGAGGCGGCGGCAATTGTTTCAGGGTTGCCAGTGTTTTTTTTGTATGTGGATAGTCCGATGATTCTTCCTGCGTAGGCGGGATTGGTGATGATAAGAATAGTCTGATATCTGGAACGGATGTTTAAATTGGCTTCAGGATTAACAGGTTCGATGATTAAGTAGTTTGTTTTGACCGGATTTTTCCCGACCTTTCTGAGGAACGATATAGTTTGATGGCTATTTTGGAAGATTTTTTCCTGTTGAGTATACACTTTGATTAGCTGTTTTTGGGAAAAATGATGGTTGCCGATGAAATAGTTGCCGCCTGCACATTGGTGCAGGCGGGTGTCTATGATTATTTTTTTGCCGGTTTTGGCCGCTTTGGCGATGGCGGAGCAATAGAGTTCGTGAGGATTGCTGTTATAGGCATTTTTTTCAACGTGGGTTAACCGGGAAGTGAATCTAACTCCAAGGTATTTGATTTTAGATGAAGGTTTGAACATGTAATTTAGATTACGGATTAGGTGCTATAGGATTGGGAGTTTTGTTTTGCCCAGATTGCAGTCTGGGCAGTTTTCGGCGGGACAGCCACTGCATGATTTTGGGGTCATGATTTTGGGGTCATGACGGATTTCCGGAGGAATAAGGTGGCAGGCCGGACTGCTGGCTCTGGGGCATCCGAATTTAAGATAGGCTTCGCCGCGGCAGCCGCCTTTGCATATGTTGTATTGCTGGCAATCGCGGCAGGGGCCGACGATGTATTTATCCTGATCAGCAAAGATGGTGAGGGTGGGGTTTTGCAGGATCTGGCGGAGCGGTTGTTTGCGCAAGTCACCGTGTCTGATTTTTTGCGCGCAGCAGGAATAGACTCCGCCGAAATCGCCATTGCCAAGGTTTTTTACATGAAGTCCGGTGATGGACATGGTGCATTTGTTGCCGTAGGAAGGAGGGGTGATTTTTTCATCGACCAGATCCGGAAAATATTGCTGGTCATATTCCTGGCACTGGCGGAAAAGTTCGGCAATGGCTTCGGGGGTAATGCTACTTGTTTGGCTGCCCTGATCCGAGCTGCGGCTGATTTCGATGAAGGGTGTGATGTTTTGTTCCCTGCAGTACCTGAAGAAGGTGAAGGCGTGCGGGAAAAGTGTGTCGGTGAGGGGCATTTCCAATACCAGTTTTATGTCCGGGATGGAGCGGATGTTGCTGATAGCCTTTTTGAGGGTTTCGGCGTAGCCGTTTTTCCCGGAGAAACGATCGATGATTTCTTCGCCGCCGGGAAAATAAGCGTGGGTTACCAGTACCACATTTTGTCCCTCCAGTTTTTTGACATGATCTTCTTTGGCTAGCGTTATGCCATTGGTTGCCAGGATCGGGGTCATTCCAAGTTCTCTGGTTTTTTGGATGATATCAAAGATTTGGGGATGGAGGGTTGGTTCTCCGCCTATGAGTACAGCTTCTTTAAAGCCTTCCTGGTTGGCTTGAGCGATGTAATCGGTGGCGTTTTGGTAGGGGATGGCTCCGTTATTTTTTGGGGAGTTTCCATCTTGTTTGTAGCAGCATTCGCATTTGAGTTCACAGATGTTCCCGGGTACCAGTTCCAGGGCAAAAGATTGCCGGTTGGCGCCTGTTGCTTTTTCGCGGAAGGATGAACCTTTGCCGGAGTTGGTATCGGTCTGGGATGTGGTTGTTTTGAAGTTGTAGAATCCAATAGAGTTTTTCATGGTAGTAAAAAATAAATATAAAAAAACCTGCATATACAGCAGGTTCATGGTGTTTCGGAATTTATCCAAATTTAAACACGCCACCTGCTGTGGTCGGAAAGAAGCCACCATGTGCAGGTGTTATTTTTTACCAACTGATTGAGAATTGGATCTATCATAGGAGTTTGTTCTGAACGAAGAATACGTGTGACCTGTGGTTAATGTAAAGGGGAATTATTGTACCAGTGCACATGGTGGATGTTGAGGGACTTGCCTAGGTGGAGTGCTATTTTGTTCTTAATTTATTGTGGGTGCCTGCATCGCGAATGTAGAAGATGTTTGCTTCTTGCCTGAAGATTATGCGGTAATCGTAGGAGATTTTTGCTTCAAAATAGTTGTATTTTTGGAATTGTCCATGAAGTTTTTTAATTGGAAAAGGGGAGTTATGGGTGCCGTAATCAATTAGATGACTTAGAAAAGTCATAGCTTTTTTTTGAGTGCTTTCTTGAGCTTTGTTTAATGATTTTTTTGCTGCCTGATTTATGTTCAGTTTGTACATCTTTAAGTCCGATAAGTTCTGCCAAGTGCTCTTTATTTTTTACCCTGATGTAGTTTTCCGGGATATCGCCGGCTTCAAGTTTTACTTCGAAGGGAATGGCCTTTTGGATGGTGATTTGTTTGTAAAAGATGGTTATGGCCTGGGTGGGGGTTAGTCCCATTGCCTTGAGCGCTTTTTCCCCTTTTGCTTTTAGTTCAGGTTCAATTCTGGCTCGAATCATTGCGGTTTTAGACATGTTGAGTTGATTATGGTGTTGTTTAGTGTATCCCGTATGGGATACGTATGCAATGATTTTTTGTCGGTTAGGAAAAGGATACTGTTATGATGGCGGATTAAGCTTAAATTTATTTAAAGCAGTTATTAAAAAAACCCTTCATGTTTAGTGTGAAATGAAGGGCTTTTAGTTTGATGAATTATGCGTTGTTTTGCCGTCTTTTTATATTGGCATGAAAGGGTACATGGTGAAGTAACGTTCGCTGGAAGACATGGAATTGCCTTTGCTGTCATAGGCGGTTACGCGCCAGTAGTAAGTGCTGGCAGATGATCCCACGTTTTGGTAGATGGAGTATGAGTTGGTGTTTGTATTTAGGTTGGAATAATATTCTGAAGAGGTGCTGTTTCGTATTTGGATAACGTAGTAAGAAGCGCCCGGGACCGCGGTCCAGTTGAAGTAAATATTTTGTGATCCATAATAGCTGGCGTCGGAGTTGGGGGCGGTGAGGGTTGGAGCGGTCAGCGCTGTGTTGACTTTGATGATAAGGTTGCGTGTGTCGGAGTAAACTACCGGGACGGAGGGGTTGGTGAAAAAGTAAGCGATTCTCCAGTGGCAATAGATGTCTGAATTGAAATTAAAGCCGGAGGTGTTGGATGGGGTGAAAACGGATGAAGTGTACATGTTGAATGAAGTAGCTGTACCGCTCCCGGTTCCCCATTCAAGCCAAAGGTCGCTAGTTGGATAGCTGTAATTGGCGCAGCTCATTTTTACGGCATAGGTGCCGCCAGATGTCATGTTAGAACCGGTCCACTGGAAAGGGATGGTATCTCCGTAGTTGTATTGGCTTCCCGATGTTGGTGAAGACAGGGAGATTGATCCGGATGGGGTGGTGGAAGGGTATGATAATATCCAACTTGCCGAATCTTTATAGGAGGTTTTGTTGCTGTTCCAGGCCCGTACCTGCCAGTAATAAACACCGGTGGTATTGAGAAATCCGGAAGTGCCGCGACTGAAGAAGTAGGCAATATTGCCGTTGGAGTTGGTGCTTGTGTTGGTTATATCCCACCAGCTGTAATTAGTGCTGTTTGGCATTCTGAGACCTAACTGGTAGCTGCCCGCTCCGGAGGTTGGTAACCACTGGAAGTTTACGCCGGTGGTGGTGCCATCTACGAGCATGCCGTTAGCCGGTAATGAAAGGGTTGGGGTTCCTACGGTAGATGTGGTGGATGTGAATTGGAGATAGTTTTCGGTGGATTCCTTGATGGCTCCGTTGCTGGCATAAGCCCTTACTTTCCAGTAGTAACCCTGGGTGGAGTTCATGATGTTAAAGTAGTAGCTGGAAGAGGTTGAGGTGGCGCGCTGGGTTACAAAGTAGGTGCTGGATTGTGGCAGGCGAATCATCAAGTCGTAATAGGAAGCTCCGGTTGCGGTGTTCCAGGTGAAGGTGATGGTCTGGTTTTGGCTGTTACTGAAAACGCTGTTATTGGAAGGGGTTTTTAGCGTGGGTGTTCCGAGAGTAGTTGTTGGAGTAGTGGGGGAATAGGAGTGGATCAGGTAGAGCATTTGGGCCACTTCTTTTCTGGTCATTTCACCGGAGGGAAAGAATTTGATGGCGGGAAAATTCACCGAAGAATAAGCCGGATCGAAGCTGGTGTGCTTTGTCCCGACCAGCCTGTTCTTAAAAAGGAACCTGGCGTACGGAGCGAACCAGGCAGTGGTTTCGATGTCGGAAATCATTTTATCGTCAAAGTAGAGAGGACTGTTGTTGTAAATCAGTTGTTCGTTGGGGAATAATGCCCCGACGGCGATTTTCATTGATTCGGCGCGGTTAACGCAGATGTTGGGGCGGAAGTAACCATCACTGTATCCGGAGATGATGCCTTTGTTCTTGGCAAACTTGATATACTGGTAATACCAGTCACCCGAATAAACATCCCGGAATCCGGGGTCGGCGTAGTTATCATCGATCTGGGCATGCATCGGGTCCATGTATTCAGAAATCATTTTGACAAGTTCAGCGCGGCGGACGCATTAATTGGGACCAAAGGTGCGGTCCCGGTACCCGTTAATAACCCA
>JAGOLJ010000003.1 GCA_017994125.1 Candidatus Altimarinota bacterium | reverse complement strand
GTTAAGATGGGGCATCTTTGCCAATTTGATGGCATTACCTTTGTATGCTTTGCCTTCGCCAAATCCATCCAGTATCATTAAATAGACTTTGTTTTTGTTCATTGCTGAAGGTTAGAGATTAAGAAGTCCCAGGTATGATTGTATGAAGAAATCACCAAAAAAGATGGCAAAAAATGTTCCCAGTACCAGAAAGGGGGCAAAGGCGATGGCAGTTTCCATTTTTGCATTTTTCCTGATAATGAGAATTATGCTGACAATTGCTCCGATGATGTAACTTACAATGATGGCAATTAGAAGTTTTTGCCAACCCAGAAAGAGGGCCATGGCGATGGAAAGGTAAAGGTCACCTTCGCCAAGCCATTTGCCTTTGGATATGAGAATTTGTCCTCCAAAAAGAAAAAGTACAATCACTACAGCAATCAGTATTTCGAAGATATTCAAACTGCCAGTACAAATGGTTCCAAGCAGAGCGATTATGATAAAGGGGAACAGAAAGACATCAGGAATCTCCTTATATTTGAGGTCATAAATGAAGATGGCCAGAAGGAAGCTTCCGTAAATCAGATGAAAGATGAATTTCAACAGCATTGGCCACTCGATGTTGAAGTTGTCTGTATTAAAAAAATAGAAGTTAAGAAAAATTGTCAGGAAAATCATTCCTCCGGACAGTTCCAGCAGCAGGTAGTGGTATGATATTGTTTTTTTGCATTGTCGGCATTTTCCTCCATTGATAACATAACTGAAGATCGGGATCAGGTCGGTTGCGGAAAGTTCTTTTTTACAATTTGGACAGATTGAACGTCCCGCGATGATACCTTTTTTGTTTGAATGGATCCTGTAAACAAGTACGCTGATAAAACTACCGATACTTGCGCCAAGACCAAAAATCAAGATAGGGATAAAAAGTTCCAAGTTAGTTTTTGTTATTGATTAAGGAGAGAGGCTTTGAGAGTTCCGTTGTTGCGGGATGTATTAATGTTGGCAATGAGCTGGTTGTATTTGTCTGCTGCAGAAGCGCTTATGGATGATCCGTTTCCCATTTCGTAAGCCTTTTTATAAAAGGCAATGGCGTCTTCGTATTTTTGCTGTTTTTCGTAAAGTTGTCCGAAATTAAGGTAGGCGGCTGCCAGGTTTGGATCCATCGATAGGGCTTTTTTTAGCATTGATTCGGCTTCGTAATAATTCCTTACACCTATCTGAGCCCATCCCAGAAGGTTGTAGCTCATGGCTTCGTCAGGGTGGGCGTTTACAGCTTTTTGGGCCAGTGCAACGGCCCTGTGAGGCTGATTTAGTCTTTCAAGGTAGATCCAGATTGGTCTAATGAAATAGTTTACATCTTCATCATTGAGCGCAACAACGTTTTCGTAGCTGGCTGCAGATTGTTTGTAGTTTTTCATTTCCAGGTAAATTTCTGCCAGTTTCTGATCAACCTGGACCGATGGCTGGAAACCGTTTTTCTTGGCGTTTTCAAGGTTTTGGGCGGCATGCTGAAAATCGTTTACTCCATAATAGGCAAGGCCAAGGAAAAATAATGTTTCCGGTTTTTGCGAATCAAGTTTTTTTGCTTCTTCCAGCGCTTCAATTGCATCCTGGTATTTCTGAATATTCAGGTATGAGTAGCCGAGAAGAATCCAGGCGTCGCGATAATCTTTTTTTTGTTTAACCACATCATAGAGCAGGGGAATGGCCAGCTGATATTCGCCGGTCTGGTTAAAGCTGCGGGCAAGCAGTGTTTTAAGATGTGTTGGCAGTCCTCCCTGGTAGGTCTTAAATTCATCGAAAGCAGAAATAAAATTTTTGGCCTTTTGTGTGTATTCGTCTGAGCCGCCAATTTTAATTGATTCGTTAAGGAGATTTTTCCCATTTTCATAATCTCCGTAATATAAAGCGATAATCCCCCGGTAATAGAGCGCTGACTGGTCGTTTGAAGTTATTGAATTGAAAACTTTTTTGGCGTCTTCAGGTTGGCGCAATGAAAGCAGGCTTCTGCCAAGATAAATTTTAGCAGTTGTACTGGTGGGATCTATTTTAATAGCTTCTTCAAAACTGATTTTTGCTTTTAGATAATCACTTTCCTTAATGTGCATTCTGCCAATTTGAATAAGCGGATCGGCTTTTGTTGGTGCAATTTGGGAAGCAGCCTGGAATTCAGCAATGGCCAGACTGTAGTATCCCTTGTCTTCAAGCAGTTTGCCGCGGCTCATATATTCGTCGTAGCTTTTTGTTCTGATGATGCCATTGTCTCCTAAAATGTCAGCGGTTTCCTGGGATGTGTTTTGTTGGGTTGATGCGCTGGTATTGGAATTTGAAATAATTGGTCCTCCGGGGTTAAAGGGCCAGACTTCGAAGACGTAGAGTGAGGTTATAATGAATAGTAGGATAACTACAGTCATTAAAACGGTCAGGATGCGTTGCATAAGCTTTTTATTTTTAAGTGGTTGGCATGGCAAATGGCTACTCCCAAAGCGTCCGCTGCGTCATCAGGTCTTGGGGTATGGTCCATTTGCAAAATTATTTCGACCATTTTTTGGACCTGCTGCTTGTCGGCCCGTCCATAGCCGCAAACAGCCTCTTTAATGGCCTGTGGTTTGTATTCGTTAACGTCATATCCTTCTGCGGAAAGTTTCTGGATTATAGCGCCACGAGAGTGTGCTACCTGCATTGCTGTTTTAACGTTTTTACTGAAAAAAAGCTCTTCGATTGCAATTAAATCGGGCTTCCAGTGATAAACCAGCTCATCCAGGTCATTGCTGATCTGATTGAGCCTTGTGGAAAGCGGAAGATTCTTGGATGTACTGATGCAGCCATAGTCCAGAAGAGTAAGTCTGTCCCCATTGTAATTGATTACTCCGAATCCGGTTGTTGCAGTGCCTGGATCTAGACCGAAAATGATCATTTGCCTTTAACAAAATTCAGGATTAAAACCGGTTAGATTTTACCTGAAAATTTCAGATAACGATAGTGCAAATGTCTTTGATATTCTGGCTGGCGTTAGAGACAACTACCACTTCATCGCCGTGATGGGCGAGTTTGGCATCCAGGATAAGTTTTTTGATTTGGCTCAGTCGGTTGCGGTCACTAATCTTTTTTAAAAAAATATGATTGATTCCCCAGACCAGTTGCAGTTGGTTTACCACTTTGGGGTCTTCGGTGATTGCAACGATTGGTACATAAATGCGGTGTTTTGCGAGCTCCTGTGCTGTAAAACCAGATACAGTTGTTGCCACTATTAGACGTGCCTCAATTTCTGATGCCATATGGGCTGCACTTGAACAAGTGGCAAATGAGAGAGGAACATCTTCAATAAAAGGCTGATTGTTGCGATATTTCTGATGTCTTTTTAGTTCGCTTTCAATTGAAATAGCTATTCTGGAAAGCAGTTGCACTGCCTGAACGGGGTATTTGCCAACCGCTGATTCGTTGGAAAGCATAATTGCGTCGGTGTGGTCAAAGACGGCATTGGCAACGTCACTTACTTCGGCGCGGGTGGGGCGGGGATTTTCAATCATTGACTGAAGCATTTCCGTAGCGATGATAACTGGTTTTCCGTGTAAATTGGCCATCTTGTTAATACGCTTTTGAACCAGCGGGACGTGTTCGGGTGGGATTTCTACCCCCATATCTCCGCGGGCTACCATTATGCCATCGGCTTCGTGGATGATTTCTTCTATATTTTCAATGGCTTCATGTCGTTCTATTTTTGCGATAATTTTTGCCTGTCCGTGTTTTTCTCTGATTAATTCCCGGAGTTCAGCGATGTTGGCTGCGGTTTTTACGAAGGATAGGGCGATATAGTCAACATCGTTCTTAAGGCCAAATTCAAGGTCTTTCTTGTCTTTGTCGGTAATCGGGTTGGCGCTGATGGAAGCGGTGGGAACATTGATTCCTTTGTGTGATTTAACTAGTCCGCCGATAATTACTTTACATTCAATGTCCTGTCCTTTTACAGATTCAACTTTTAAATCAATTAATCCGTCGCAGATTAAAATGCGGTCGCCGCTGTTAACATCTTTGGGTAAGTGTTTGTATTGAACAGGGATAACTTCGGCAGTTCCCTTAATAGCTCTTGTTGTTAGGGTAAGATGTTGCCCATCCTTGAGCATGATGCCTGCTTCAGGCATTTCGCCTACGCGGATTTTGGGACCTTGCAGATCCTGCATGATGGCAATGGAGGTGTTCAGTTTTTTTGCTGCTATGCGTATGTTTTTAATCAGTTTGGCGTGACTGGGATAACTGCCATGGGAAAAGTTAAGGCGGGCGACATTCATTCCCGCCTGGATCATCTTTTCGAGAATCTCAGGGCTTTCGGACGCTGGGCCTATAGTACAGACGATTTTAGTTTTCTTATCTTTCATTTCTTTGCTTAGGGATAATCAATTAGTTATTTCTCGCTTGTGGATGGAGGTGCTTCCGGAATCGGAGGAAGGCTGACGATCCTTTGTTCAGCGGCTTTTGCTGCTTTTTCTCCTTCTTTTTGGGTTGATTCCATTTCCTTGCTGAGAGTTTCAGATTTTACTTCTTGAGCTTCAGCGGCTTTTTCGGCAGCTTTTTCCTGTTCTGTTTTTTCAACAGGGGCACCTGGCAGTGATGATGAAGGCATATCCTTGTATTTATCTTTTTCGGACATATGCTTTTATTTATTTGGTAAAAAATTTTTCAAACTGCACCATAGCTGAGGATTCGTACTGATTGTACAGCTCTTCCATCTTGTGTCTTGTGGCTGAATCACTGGAAGATATTTCCTGCTTAAAAAGGTTTAATGATTGTTTGAGGGCTGCTTTATGTTCGGCTGCGATCTTGCCCCGTTCTTCTACATTACTTTGGGGTATTTTTTCAAGCTTTTCGATAGCTTGCCTGGTTAAATCCTGGCAGTGCTGGTTGAAATTCTGTTGCAGAACACGGATATAGTTTTTTTGTTTTTCAGCTGTCTGGTTGTATTCTTCGTGGATTGAACTCATACAGTGATTACTAAAAAGCACTTATAATTACTTCTTTATATTATAAGGGATTTTCCTTTTTTAATAAAGGGTAAGAGCCTTGAAAGATTTTTACTTTACAGTGACGCTTTTGGCGAGGTTGCGTGGCATATCGGGATTGTTCTGGCGCAGTACGGCAAGGTGATAGGCAAGTAGCTGGATTGGGATGATGTTTACGATAGGGGAAGCATTTCCGGCGTTGGGGACTTTGATCCAGTAGTCAAAGATATCTTCATTTTCCGGTGATATGCCAATAATATAGCCGCCACGGGCTTTGATTTCCTGGGCATTGCTTAGGATGTCGTGACGTGTTTCGTCGTTGGCTACAAGCACGATGCAGGGGGTACCGGGGCTAATGAGGGCAATAGGTCCGTGTTTTAATTCGCCGCCGGCAAAGCCTTCGGCATGGATATAGGAGACTTCCTGCAACTTGATGGAGGCTTCCAGTGCCATTGGGTAATTAACAGCTTTCCCGATTACATACATGCTTTCGACGTCTTTGATTTTTTCAGCCAGTTTTAGGATGTGTTCTTCGTAACGGGGGTTGAGCATGTCATTAATTTGGCCTGCGGTTTCGATTAGAAGCGTTTTCCCTTCTTTTAGTTGTCCTGCGCAGGCGTAAGCCAAAAGTGTAAGTATGGCGATCTGGGAGGTGGTGGCTTTGGTTGATGCCACGGCCTTTTCGGGGCCAGCTTTGATGTGGATGGTGTAATCTGACATGCGATCCATGGTTGATCCCTGGACGTTTACAATGGAAAGGACTTTTGCTCCTTTTTCTTTTGCAACTTCGATAGCCTCAAGAGTGTCGGCAGTTTCACCGCTTTGAGATACTCCGATAATCAGACTTTTGTCACGCAGAAAGTGATGATAGCTGGGAAATTCTGAGCCAACAGTTACATTAACGTGGCGTTTGGCGACTTTGGAAAAAATGTAGGAGGCTGCCAGACAGACTTTTCCGGCGGTGCCGCAGCCAACCAGGAATGTTCCATAGGCTTTTTTAATCTCCTCGGCCATTTTTTCTATGGCTGCCTCATCCTGGTTAATGGCGCGGTAAATAGTGTCTTTTTGTTCCATGATCTCTTTGATCATGAAGTGTTTATAATTGCCTTTTTCCGCGCTTTCAGGCTGAAGGTCGATTTGAATGATCCTTTTCTGGACCTCCTTCATTGTGTCCAGATTGTAAAAATGGGCTTCGTGGTTGATGACGACCATTTCATTGTCATCCAGATACATGACTTGCCGGGTGTATTCCAGAAAAGCCGGAATATCCGAAGCAATGAAATATTCTTTTTCGCCGATCCCGATGATGAGAGGAGAGCCGCGTCTGGCTGCAATCAGTTTCTCTTCATCTTTTTTGATAAACAAAACGGCGTAACGTCCTTTTAATCTTTCCAGAGTCTTTTTTGCCGCTTCTTCAAAACTGTATTTTTTGATGTTCTCATCCAGAAGATGGACAATGGTTTCGGTGTCGGTTTGGGATTTAAAGACATGCCCCTTTTCCTGAAGTTCCTTTTTTAGTTCCTGAAAATTTTCAATGATGCCGTTATGAACGATGGCGACGGTTTCTTCTTCGTCCAGATGAGGGTGGGCGTTTTCTTTAGTGACGCCGCCGTGGGTAGCCCAGCGGGAATGTCCGATGGCGAGATGGCTTTGATCCAGTTTGTTAGTGTTTAAATCAAAGTCACCAATTTTGCCGACAGTTTTTATGTGTTCAAGTCTGTTGTTGTTCTGATATGCCACACCCCAGCTGTCATAACCTCTGTATTCGAGTTTTTTTAAGCCTTTAATGACAATTTCCGCACCTTCGCTGCGGGGACCGCTATAGGCAAAGATTCCACACATATATTTTGGGCTAGAAATTTAGGATTACGGTTTGAGATTATAGCAGTAAGAAACCTCTTATTCAATGAGACAGTCAAGCCAAAGATTTAGTCATTTTTTTAGCCTGATTATACAGTTTTTGATGTCTTTAGGAATTGATGTAAGGTTGGTGGCGCTGGCGGTACCAACCAGGATCATGTCTTCGATTCTGACCCCGAATTTACCAGGCAGGTATATTCCAGGTTCTACGGTGACGACAGTATTTGCTTTTATGGATTGTGTAGAAAGTGGAGAGAGGTTTGGCATTTCGTGAATTTGCAGCCCGACTCCATGGCCAAGGCTGTGTTGAAACAGATCCCCATATTTGGCCTTTTTGATAATGTTGCGGGCAATACTATCCACTTTTTTGGCGGTGATACCTGCTTTTAATGAGTTGATTGCTTGTTCCTGTGCTTTTAGTACGAGGCTGTAAATATGTTCCTGCTGGCGGGTTGGGGGCGTCGTGAAAAGAATACGGGTCATATCTGAGCAATATCCTTCAAACTTCAGCCCCATATCAATCATAATCAGATCGCCTTTTTTAAGTTTCCGGGTTCCTGATTCATGATGGGGCGTCCCTGAGTTTGAGCCAAAGGCAACGATTGGTGGAAAAGAAATTCCGTCTGCTCCATATTCGTGGGCAAGCTTTTCAATTTGCCAGGCAATTTCTTTTTCACTGATGCCTGTCTGGATATGCTTTTGGATAGTCGAAAAAACTTTTTCGGCTATTTGCTGAGCTTTTTTTAGATGTAAAATTTCCTGTTTGTTTTTTCTTTCCCTAAGTTCTTCCACCAGATCAGTTGAAGGTTTCAGAATGATGTCTTTAAGGTTTTTCTTTAAATCGAGGAATGAAGAGTACCTTAAATCACGTGCTTCGAAATTGAGAATATTGATTTTTCTTTTTTGTAATTCCCGTTTGAACAAGGTGTAAAAATTTTTATTAATGCAGATTAGTTTGCATTCATGGGGAAGGATTTTTTTTGTTTCGGTGGCGTAGCGTGAATCAGTAAAGAAAAAAACTCCCTTGCTGGTTAAAAGCAGGTAGCCATTGGTCCCGGTATAATTGCACAAATAACGTAAGTTATGGCGGTTGGTTATCAGGCAGGCTTCATTGTATTTCAACTTTTTGCGGATTGAAGCAGTTGTACTTTCAGACATTCCTTAAAAAGTAGGTAATGATTTCTTCGGTTGATTTGATATTGTCGGGCAGATCTTTTAGGATGCGGGTTATTTCATACCTTTGATATCCCAGTTGGGCTAACGCTTCGGCGGCTTCGTCGTTTGGCGCCTTTTCGATGCCGCTATGGATTCTGCTGAGGTCGATTGGCTCAATGCTGTTTTTCAATTCAATAACAATCCTTTCGGCGGTCTTTTTGCCAATGCCGGGGATGTGGGTCAGGAAGGCCAAATCAGAAGTCATAATGGCCATTTTAACTTTTTCAAGGTTTTGAGAGAGGATTTCGAGTGCCAGTTTGGGACCTATTCCGTTTACGTTCATCAAAAGTTTGAAGAAGTCCAATTCTTCGGTGTTTTCAAAACCGTAAAGGCTTATATCGTCTTCACGTACTTTGGTGTGGATATAGAGTTCGAGGTCGCTTTTTTCAGCCAGTTTTTCCTGTAAAGGAGTGGGAATGTTAACCAGATAGCCGATAGAACCAGTATCTACGATAATTCCTTTGGCAAGTTTTTTGAGAACTTTTCCCTGTAAGTATGCAATCATAGGATTTATGATAATTTTTTGAGGCCCTTCCACCAGTCGCTGAAATTGCTTTTCTTTAGTTGATTCATGATGGCTTTGGCAGTTGCTGTTTTTAGGGCTTTTTCTACATTATTGATCCAATCTTGGCAGGCTTTATAGCCCAAATCAAGGTATTCTTTTGCCTGAAAAGCCGTTTCAAGCAGGTCAGCGTCGCGGGCGATGATGCCTTCTTTGGTTTTTCGTTCCTCATATTCCTTAAAGCAGGTTATGATTTCTTTGGCCTGGGAAGGGGGGAGGAGATTTGATTGTTCAATGAGGGCCGCCATTTCACTTTTCTTGGAATCGATGTAGCGGCTGGCTACCTTGTGCAGGTCGGTTATGCGGGCTTCTCCGTTGTCGTGAATAAGGCAGATCATCATTACTTTTGCGGCATCGGCTTTTTCGGCTTTTGCAAGAAGGTATCCGATCGTTGATGTCCGGTATACGTGTTCAGCTATGGTGTCTGGATGTCTTACTCCTGCCAGTTTGAAACCGCTATGGCTAAATTTTTTTAGGGTATTGAGTTCGAAAATGTAGTTGGTTAATTTGATTACATCAGTCTTTTGCGGCGTCTTCATAATTATGTTATAATGTAATGAATATTGTGCTGATTTCGGTCTGATTTTAGCACTAAAACCTGTGCGGGTGAATGAGTAACTAAAAGTTGTCTTAAGAGTCTTGAAATTTTTTTAAAAAACAGTATATTTCCGCACTCGTAAAATCAAATTATTAATTTAATTATTTCTGTATGAGAATTGACGGAAGTCCGCAGGAAAGCGGGTTAGATCAGGAAGTAAAACCACAGCGTAAGGAAGCTCACGGGCATCATGAGGCATATACTGATAAGCAGCTAAAGGAGGCTCACGAATTTTTTGGGGTTACAGATAAAAGTTATCTTGTTATGCCGTCCGAAGAAAGGGAGTTTAAGCGAAAGGGGATTGATGTAAACCGGTTTATTGATCAGGATGTCACATCTTTTTTGGCGCCATTTACCCTGGACAGGTTGTTTGGGCAAAATATTCAGATTTCAGAAAAGGAGATGTCAAAACTGAAGGAGGATAGAATTATGGCTGAAAAAAGGGGCGAATGGGGTGTTGTGGGGGAGATTGACCGGCTGATTGAAATGGGAACGCATTCCCAGGTGAAAGTTAAAATTGGCAAGAATTCAAATATTCAGGAGGTTGGGCGAGTCGTTCTGGATAAGAATCAAAGAGTAAACATTAATATCGGAGATAACAGCTCACTGGCACATGGTGTGAGGTTTTCTTTTGATGATGCCAGATTAGATGAGCAGTGCAATATTGGTAATAATGTTTTTGTGGGGATTTCCACAAAGCTTGGGGCATGTAATATTGGCGACAACGTAGGTATTGGTTTTAATTCGATTGTTGAATCTAATGTTAATATTGGGAAAAGGACGATTATTTGCGACGGTACTATTATTCAGAGGGGAACAACTGTTCCTGAATATTGTGTGGTAGCTCCTGGTGCGGTATTAACAGCCGAGATGGTAAAAAATGCCATAAGTCCGGAAGAATATGGCCGGCTGACTAAAGAAGGAAAAAGAACGAATAAGTATGTAATTCAGTTCACGGAAAAACAGCGAAAATTGATAGATGAAGCTGAGGAGAATGAGGAAGGAGGGGGAGCCAAGATGCAGCGCTTACTTTTACAGGATGCGGGCGTTGATGCCAGTTCACTCTTTTTATCAACTTTCAATGAGATTGTAGTGGAGGAAAATAGGCTTTTCCCAATGTTGTACAGGCTTGTCGAAAAATTTCACCCGGATCAGGTGAGGTATGAAAGAGATAATGTTATGGTTGTTAATTTGCCGGTTAATCGTCCTGGATTTCTGGCTCATTATATGAAAGCGTTTCAGGCTGGCGAACAAAATCCAAAACCTTATAGTGGGGAATTTACGTCCTGTAAGATTGGTGAAAATGTGAATATAGAAGGAAATACTGCTTTGATTGGAAATATTGAATTAAACGGTGAAACAAAATTGGGCCAGAATTTCTGTTGTCGTGGTGATGAGATGGAGGCGGGGGAGAAAGTGGTTATAAATAATTCAGAAATCGGGGAAAATGTGACTCTTCATGCCAGCGGTGATAAGTTGCTGGATGGAGTGTTTGTAGATGATAAATCGGTTATTCATGGTAAAAGTACGCTTGTTTGCAATGATCCAAGGCTGAAACATTTGAATGGAATAGGCAGACATTCCACACTTCATGCAGTTAGAATTGAAAACAGCCAATTAAAACCGGGATCAATCATCCTTGGGGCGTCGGTTAAGGATTGCACGATTGGTAAAAGAAATACGATTATTGGTCATGCGGTTCCGGAAAATGGAAATAAAGGACAAATTAAGATGTCGAATGTGACTACAGGGGAACGAGTGACGATATCTGAAGGTAATACCATTATGGGGACGAACCCATTAAGAGGATTAAGGATTGGCCGTAAAACTATTATCAAGAGAAATAACATGATTGTTGGTGATGGTGAAATTGATGCCCTAAGTCTAATAAAGCCCGATATGAATATCTCGGTAAGAGGAAAGGTGTTCATGGATGTCAGGGAAAAGGGTGATCAGAAACCGTCAATAACAAGCCGAAAAACCAGGCCTGATGAAGCTTTGGCAAAACTGGATGAAATTGAATCCAAGCTGGCGCAGGGGGCACCGGCTGCTGATGTTAATAGCTCTATCGCGGAAGTGCGTGCCATGGTGCGTGAATGGAGTGGTGACAAGGAATGATAATATGGAGTCCGATTTAGCCGGCAAGATGCTGTTTAAAGAAGACTGGACGGCGGAAATTTGATTGTAGTCGGAAACTTGGTTGTAGCAGGAATTCTAAGCGGCCCGTTTTTCGGTTTTGTTTTGTTCGGGGATGGCATTGTCATTCATTGGCTTGATTTGGCTGTTAAAACTAACCCATTTTTCGCCAGCTAGTCTTGATTTTGCGTAAGCATCAGCCATTTTTTGTGATTGATCGCGTACTTTTGAATAATTTTCAATTGCCTCAGTTATTTTTGGATATTTGTTCATGAGATTGCCGGTTTTATACATGATTACTGCGGCTCTTTTTAGTTCGGGGGTTTTATGGCATAGCGCTGAAAATTTGTGGATGGTATCAGGGACATCTTTGCCCAGATAGTTTATTACTGCGGCATGTGCCGCTCCGTGAGCAGCGCTTTTACCTACGGTGATGGCAGCTTCCTTAGCTGCATATTTACCAATGGCCATGGCAGTTTCTTTAACGGCGATTTTTCCAGCTTCTCCAACGACAACGCCGGCTCCCAGAGTTTCTATGCCGGTTGCTATTTCGAAAGTGTCAAAGGCCATGCCGGCGACGGCTACTCCTCCATGGATGGCACGGTTAAGCCCTTCCAGTTTTTCGCCGGTAGCGGTTTTCCCTTGGTAAGTTTCATAAGCCATTTTCATTGATCCAACAGCAGGGAGGGCGTCCATTCCTTTTGAAAGGTAATTAAAGTTCTTGTTGGAATCGACATCTTTTTCCAGTTGTTCAATATTGATGAGGGCTCCGATTTGGGAAATCATGAATTTTTTTAGTGCAGGATCTTTGATTACTTCGGCATGTTTTATTTCCAGACTGAGGAATTCAGCAAATCTTTTATAGGCTTCCGCATCCATTTTTTTCCCTTTAAGGTCTGCGGTTTCCTGTAGAATGTTCTCTAAACGTGGAGAAAAGCCTTTAAGGTAATTGCGAAGCTCGGGATTTGTTTTGGAAAAAAGTTCAGGGATGGCGTCGTAGACTTCTTTAAAATCTTCCGGTTTTAATTCAGATCCTTCTTTTAATAATATTTTTTCCAGGTTTGATTCTTCATTCTGGACGCTGCTTCTGATAGTTTCGGCTGTTTGGTCCTGTTGTTTAAATTTTTCCTGTTTCCCAGGTTTTTTTCGCGCAGCTTTAACCTTTTCTCTTCCTTTTTCATAGCCTTCCTTGAGTTCTTCAGCGGATGTAAAGGGACTTTGGATAGTCTCTTTTTTTGAAGGAGAGTTTTCTCCGGATAATCCCTCCTGGGGGTTGTTGATTTTTGTTTCTTTTTCAGGCATTTTTTATTTTATGATGATTGTTTGTTTACTTTTTTTTCATGTTCTTCAGCTACTTTCAGCCACCATGCCAGTCTCTGTTGATCAATTTCCCTAAATTTTTCCAATTCATCGTGGATCTCTTTTTCAGAAAGTATTTTTGTTCCTGCTTCAGGGGTTTTGGGGGTGTTTTGTGCGGCTTCAAACCATAATGACAGTTTTTTTGTGTCTGCCTGTCCGGCTTGTACACTGTCAGAGAGTTCCTGCAGAAGTTTAAGATACTTTGCTTTGGGATCCGTTGGTTCAGATAGTCTGTCCGGTTTGTTTTCGTTTAGATTTTGCATGTAATCCTAATTAGAGGTTCTTGACTGTAAATAACGTAAATTTTGTCTGATAAGGGTTTGTTGGAGATCAAGGATGATGGCATTAGTGAAGCTTGGTATTACCGCTGCCATTTTCTGTTTTTCTCCGGGTGTATAAAAAGGAGAATTTTGCAGCAAAGTTTCCAGGTCTTTGACGATTTTCTGCCTTTCGGGGTCGTTTTGGCCTGTTACCGGAGTAAGGAATAACTGTGCTTGGGAAAACAGATCTGGCATTACATTTTTTTGCTTAAAGCGTTGAGGTAAATGTCGGTCATAGTATTAACTTCTTTTTCCAAAGAGGCTTTTAATTTAAGCAGGTGGGATTCTTCCATGGCAGGTATTAGCAGCAGCCACATGGCCTTTTCCCTTGGCTGCATTGAAGAAAGCTGAATGAAAGGAATGATCTGTTTGATTAAAGCGGCATTGGTTGTTGAAGAGTCGCCGGAGGTTCCGCTGGCGTGGGTAGCCAGTTGTTCATTGATTTTAACTTGCTGGGCAGATGGTGAGGTTGTTGTTTGGCCGGTTGTTTGAGTGTTGTCTGTAGTCATAGTTTTGATTGGTTAATTTTCGAAAGTTGATGAATGGATATGCCCGTTTAGGCTGCTACGGATTTTAGGGTATCAATTACGCCTTTTCCTCCAAAGACCTTTTCTATTAGTCTGCTGATAACGACTGTGCCGCTAGAAAGGTCTTGGGACATAACGCGGAAAACGTTGATTACGTCATCCGGATCGTAATTTTCTTTTTTGATTTTTGGGACCATGTCAGAGGGTAGTAGTGGCCAATGTTCGACCAGTGTCATGAATTTTTCGCTTTTAACGAAAGGATCAGTAACCTTTTTTAACATAAAGTCTGGAACTAAAAGGGTCAGGGCGAGGATGTTATCAATTTCGTTCTGGAGAGGATGCGCTTCGGGAGCTCTTTTTCTGATGCCTGCCAAATCCATGCCGGCGCTGGCGAGGGTTGTGAATTTGGAAACGTTGGGGAAATATCTGGTAAGTACGGAAGAAAAAGCTTCGGTAAAAATGCCGGCCCTTTCTTTTTCGGCATTTTCCTGAGTTTTTTGTGCCTCCTGCTGTTCTTTTCCTCCTAATCGGTTGATGGTGTCCCTGATGATGTTTCCAGTTGGTTCAGGTTGTCCTGGCTTTGCTTCTTCCGGTTTGGTCAGGCCGACAAGCGCGCCCAGTGATTTAATGGTGTTTAGTATTTCCATGATGATTTTTGTTATTAAATTTTAAGCAAGAATTAATCTTTAAATTATATAACAAAAACGGCTCTAAATCAATTTTGGTTATTATAGGTTGATATAACAGGCCCCAGAAATGAATTTTCAGATCGTTTTTTTCAGCTTTTCGACCAGTTGTGTAAGGAAAGCGATATTGTGATAGGAAAGCAGATGAAGGCCAAGAATCTCTTTTTCTATAACAAGATGACGAAGATAAGATCGTGTGAAGTTCTGACAGACGTAGCATTGGCAGCTTTCATCAATTGGCTTTTTGCTATATTTATTTTCTTCATTGCGCAGGTGTAACTGGCCTTTTTTAGTGAATGCCGTTCCGTGCCTTCCAAGACGTGTTGGTAAAACGCAATCGAACATATCGATACCTCTTTTGATTGCTTCGGTGATATCTTCCGGCGTGCCGATTCCCATCATGTAGCGGGGTTTGTTTTTGGGAAGGTATGGCATAATGGCATCAACCATAGCCCAGGTTTTTTCCCTAGGCTCGCCGACGGCCAGGCCTCCAATGGCTATACCTGGGGTCTTTAGCGAGGCCATAAATTTGGCCGATTCTATTCTTAAATCTTTGAACATCCCGCCCTGAATAATTGGGAAAAGGGCCTGTTTTTTTGGGCTTGGCTTATGGGCTTTAACGCATTCCAAAACCCAGCGGTGGGTTCTTTCCATGGCTTCCCGTGCGTAGGATTTGGAACATCCGTATGGAGCGCATTCATCGAAGGCCATGATAATATCTGCGCCAAGATCATGTTCAATTTCCATTACTTTTTGGGGAGTGAAAAAGTGCCTGCTTCCGTCAAGAATGGAACGGAATTCAACCCCGTCTTCGCGGATTTTTACCAGATTGTTTTGAGAAGGAATGTATCCTTTTAAGCCGTTTTTGTTTCTTTCTTTAAGGTCTAATCCAAGGGAAAAAACCTGAAAGCCGCCGGAATCGGTCAGAATAGGGCGATCCCAGTTCATAAATTTATGAAGACCACCCATTTTAGAAATCAGTTTATGTCCCGGACGCAGGTAAAGATGATAGGTATTGGCTAGTATGATTTGGGAACCTATTTGCTTAAGATCGTCAGGGGACATTGTTTTGACAGATGCATGTGTTCCAACAGGCATAAATACGGGCGTTTTGATTTGGCCGTGAGGGGTACTTAAAACACCTGTACGGGCAGGTGTTTTATTGGAACTTTTAGTGACTTTGAATTCAAACATTGGCCTTTATGACCTATTTCTTCTTTTTAGTAACGGTTTTGGCAGCTGTTTTCTTGGCAGCTGTTTTAGCTGGTTTGTCGGCAGCTTTTTTTGCTGTTTTTTTAGTTTCAGAAGATGTTTCTACTTCTTCAGCTGGAGCTTCTTCGGGAGTGGTGGTTGGTTCTTCGTAATCAAAATTCAGCATCTTGGTCTGTTTGCTGGCGGCCTTTGGAGTTTCTTCGGCTACTTCCGGTTCATTGAAGATTGTATCCAGTTTCTTGTCGATTTTCTTTACTTCTTTTTCCTTGATAGCTTGAGCTTTTTTGACTCTTGCCAGGAACTTGTCTACGCGACCGGCTGTATCAAGAAGTTTTTGATGGCCAGTGTAGAAAGGGTGGCAGGCTGAGCAGACTTCGGTGTGTACATTCTCTTTTGTTGAACCAGCGATGATAATGTTTCCGCATGAGCATACTATTTTGAGGTCGCTGTGATATTTGGGATGAATTTTGGCTTTCATGATTTCTTAATTTAATGGTTGTTTAATTTGTAATTCTTATAGGTAATCGCTGGCGTACTATAATAGAAAACATTTTTTGTGGCAATCTATTTTACGAGTGTTTCCTGTTCAGGCTGGGCCGTTTTGTCCTCAGTTTTGTTTTCTTCTACTTCAATGTCCTCAAAATCCAGTGCGGAAGCGGAAGCTACGGTGTCACCTTCGTTCATTCTCATAAGGTAAACGCCCTGGGTAGCCCGTCCCTGCGAAGGAATATTCTTTAAGGGAAGACGGATGATCTGGCCGTGTTTGCTTATGATAATAAGGTCGCCGGGGGCATTGTCTTCAATAATGTATGCTCCAACAATTTTACCGGTTTTTGCTGTTACGTTGGCGCACTTTACTCCTGTTCCGCCACGGGTCTGGTCGCGGAAATCAGCAATGCGGGTGCATTTGCCGAGACCATTTTCCATAACCACCAGTAATTCGGTCTTTGCTGGATCTTTGACTATATCCATTGATACGACTTCATCACCAGCTTTCAGCTTGATACCGCGTACGCCCATGGAGTTTCTGCCAGTTGGGCTGATGTCATTTTCACTGAAACGGATTGATTTGCCTTCTTTGGTTACAATCATTACCTGGTCGTTTTTGTTGGCAAGTTTGATCCATTTTAGATAATCTCCTTCGCGGAGTTTAATGGCTATCAGACCGCTTTTACGGACGTTCTTGAAGTCAGCGACAGGGGTTTTTTTGATGGTGCCCTTGGTTGTGCTCATAACCATAAATTCGCCGATCTTTTCCATTCCGCTGGAAAGCATGGCTGTAACGAATTCATTAGGTTGCAGTTGCAAAAGGTTGACAATAGCCTGTCCTTTAGCGGTGCGTGAGCCTACCGGAATGTCATAAACAGGTTGGCGGAAAACACGTCCCAGGTTGGTGAAGAAGAGGATATCATCATGCGTCATTGCTTCGCGGATGATGGCTACTTCATCTTCTTCTTTTGTTGTTGCTCCAATAACTCCTTTACCTCCGCGGTTTTGGGTGCGGAAAGTGGAGGGAGGCATTCTCTTGATGTAATTCTCTTTGGACAGCATTACAATCATTGGTTCGTTGGGGATGGTGTCTTTATTTTCAATTTTTCCGACCCCTTCAGTATGAACTTCGGTTTTGCGTTCATCGGCAAAGCGGGCTTTAACGTCTTTTAGCTCATCTTTGATCAGTTTGATGATTTTCTTGGGATCTTTAAGGATGGCTTCCAGCTCGGCAATAATCTTCATTTTTTCATCATATTCATTATCGATTTTTTTGCGTTCAAGACCGGCCAGTGTTTGCAGTTTCATTTCCAGAATGGCCTTGGACTGGACGTCTGTCAGTTTAAACTTTTTCATCAAGGCGTCATGGGCTTCCTCTTTTGTATCCGATTTTCTAATGGTGTCGATAATGGCATCAATATGATCAAGAGCGATCCTAAGACCTTCCAAAATGTGAGCTCTTTCCTTGTTGATACGAAGTTCGTATTTGGTGCGATTGGTAAGAACAATCTTGCGGTGGTCGATGAAGTAGCTGAGGATCTGTTTAAGGTCAAGAAGTTTTGGCTGCAGTCCTTCTGCCAATGCGATCATGTTGTAGTTAAAGCTTTGCTGCATTGGAGTCAGCTTGAAGAGCTGATTAAGGATCTTTTTGGGGTATGATTCTTTCTTAAGCTCGATGACTATTCTGATTCCTTCACGGTTGGATTCATCACGGACATCGCTGATACCAATAATTTTTTTGTCCCTTACCAGTTCGGCGATTTTGGTAACCAGATCGGCTTTGTTAACCTGGTAGGGGATTTCGTTTACAATAATGACGAAGCGTCCGCCCTTCTTTTCTTCGATGTTGGCCTTTGCTCTCATGACAACGCCACCCCGTCCGGTCAGATAGGCTTGTTTGATTGCTTCCTGATCATAAATAATACCTCCAGTGGGGAAGTCTGGTCCTTTGATAAATTGGAGCAGGTCTTCAACGGAAGCTTCTTCGTTATCGAGCAGATGCTGGATGGCTTCGACTAATTCTCCCAGATTGTGTGGAGGAATGGATGTTGCCATACCTACGGCTATACCTGTGGAGCCGTTAAGCAAGAGCTGAGGGACTTTAGCGGGAAGAACCAGTGGTTCCTTAACGCGACCGTCGTAGTTATCACCCCAGGGAACAGTTTCTTTTTCAATATCAGCCATTAATTCATCGGTTATTTTGTCCATTTTGGCTTCGGTATAACGCATGGCTGCTGCGTTATCTCCGTCGATGGAGCCAAAGTTTCCCTGTCCTTTTACCAGTGGATAGCGGAGGGCAAAATCCTGTGCCATACGGACCATTGCCTGGTATACAGGAGAGTCGCCGTGGGGATGATATTTACCTAAAACTTCACCAACAACGAAGGCGGATTTTCTGAAGGAACTGCTGAAGCTAAGCCCGAGATCGTGCATGGCGTAAAGAATACGTCTTTGCACTGGTTTTAGGCCGTCACGTACGTCAGGAAGAGCGCGGGATACAATAACGCTCATGGCGTAATCCAAGTATGCCGTTTGCATCTCTTCTGAAATGTTGTGCAGCGTGTAGTCGGCAAAAAGCTCTGTTTTTACTCCGCCTTCTTCCTTAGGGAGTGGGCTGTTCTTGCCCTGTTCGCTTTCTGCCTCATTTTTTTTGTCTTTCTGAGTTTGGTTTTCTTTCTCCGGATTGTTTTTGGGGTCTTTTGATTCTGCCATATATAAAAGCGCTCAAATGATTTAGCGAGGGGAGTTTAACACAATTTTGTAAAAAAACTAGTCTTAAACATACTAAGTTGTCGCCTTACGGCTTGAAGAAAATGGCAAATTTTGGTATATTATTAAGAATTTTAGATTTAAGACGCTCGTAACAGTTAAAAGTCAAATGGCGGAAGAAACAACCCAAAACTCAGGTGGCAGCGGACAGGCTGCAAATGGAGGCGGACAGAACGCTGCTTTGGCTGGCCAATCTGCAGGTGTTGTTTTGCAGTCTTCTGATAATGCCGCAGCTAATGCTGCAGTGACAAATGCGGGGGCGCCGGTTCCGGAATGGCTGAAAAACGCACAAGCTTTGGCAGCACATGAAGAAAAGGCGGCGGAAGTTGTGCCTGCGGAAGCCGAAAATTCATCTGGGCAAAAGTCCGAACCGGTGGTGACCGGACAGAATGCCATTCAGGTTGAGGAGAATATTAAAAAAGCCAAGGAAGAGAAAATTGCCGAAAAGGTTAATGAAGGTTTGGCGCCGGTTCCGTTATGGCTCCAGAAAGCAAAAGAGCAGGCTGCTATTGATTCGGGTTCTGTTGTTCCGGAGGTTGTGAAGGATCCAACTGTTCAGCAATCATCCCAACAGCCGATGGCTGAAAAGGTAGAGGTCGCAGTTTCTGATGCGAACGTTGCTTCAGCTGAAGGTGCGGCATCGGGGAACGCAGTTTCAGGAAATTTGGGAAATACCGAGATGGCGGGATTGGTTCAGGGCCAAGATCAAAGAGGAAAATTGCCTGAAAATATGGCTGCAATATTAACTAATCAAAGTACCAACGGTTCTGTTCAAAGCACTAGTGGTTCCACGCAGGTGGAATCAAAGAGTGCCGGAACAGAGTCGGTTGTATCGGTGCGTTCGGCAGAGATTACAGCTGGTTCTGCTCCGGTTTCGGGTCCTGCTTTAACAGGTGTTCCGGCGGCTCAGGGTCAGGAGCAAAAAACTAAGGAGTTGCCGACAACTCCGGTAGCCCAGGTTACTGAGGAAAAAGTAGAAAAATCCGAAAAGAAAATTGAGGAAAAATCGGCCAAAAAGAAAAGTTTGTTTGATACAGTGATGGGCAGTTTTGCAGGTCTTTCGGGTCAACTAACAGCCGGAGCCCCCAAAGCGGTTACGTCCGATGTGGCTTTAAAGGCCCATGTTGAGGCGGTGAGTGTCGGGCAACAGGGCCCCGGACAAGTAGCCCCTGGGCAAGCATCATCTGGACAAGCAGTACCTGGACAAGTGACAAGTGTTCCGGCAGCGCCAGTTAAGGGAGCTGCTGCTACTGCGTTGGCTGAGAAACAGCAGCTGGTTGAAACTGAGAAAGTTTTTCAACAGGGATTAGCTACCATCAGAGATTTGATCGCTCCGTCATCAATGGAAATCAAATATGATGGCATTAGGGTTGAGGGGCTTTATTGTCAGAGTTTTTATGTTTATGCATACCCGCGTTATCTGGATACCAACTGGCTGTCTCCTATCGTAAATTTTGACGTCACCATGGATATAGCCCAGTTTATCTATCCGATTGATTCCTCCAGGATAATGCAGGTGCTAAAGAAGAAAGTTGCGCAGATGCAATCGGCGGTGCGCATTAATCAAGAGAAAGGGCTGGTAAGTGATCCTGCCCTTGAAACGGCATTGCAGGATGCGGAAGAGTTGCGCGTGCAGATTCAACGTGGGCAGGAAAAGTTTTTCCAGTTTGCGTTGTATTTTACAATTTATTCAGATGATGAGAAAAAAATCGCAAAAGCAAGTAAACAGCTTGAAAGTATGCTGGGAAGCCGTCTTGTACTGACAAAGAAAGCTGAGCTTCAATCTGAGCACGGCTTTAATTCCTGTTTGCCAATGTGCCTTGATGAACTGGAGATTGTCAGGAATATGAATACTTCGCCGCTTTCAACAACTTTTCCGTTCAGTTCCGCTGATCTTACTTCAAATGAAGGTATTCTTTATGGATTAAACAGGCATAATGACAGTCTGATTATTTTTGACAGGTTTTCTTTGGAAAATGCTAATTCAGTTGTCTTTGCGAAATCGGGAGCAGGTAAGTCATATGCGGTTAAGCTGGAAATCCTGCGTTCAATGATGATTGGTACGGATGTGATTGTAATTGATCCTGAAAATGAATATGAAGCGTTGGCTCAGACGGTTGGGGGGACATATCTGCGGGTTTCTTTGACTTCAGATAGGCGCATTAATCCTTTTGATGTTGGCGCGCCTTTTGAAGGTGAAGAGGTTCAGCCTGGGGACTTGTTACGTTCGAATATTATTAACCTGCATGGGTTGTTGAAAATCATGCTTGGAGGGGTTAATCCAGAGGAGGAAGGTATTCTGGATAAGGCTTTGATAGATGTTTATGCCCTGAAAGGTATTACAATGGAGGTAGTTGATCCTTCGGTGTTCCCATCGCCAACAATGGAAGATCTTTACGATATTCTTTCCACAATGGAGGGAGGTACCAGTCTGGCACAGCGTTTGCAGAAGTATACATCGGGTACGTATTCCGGATTATTCAATAAACCAACCAATATCGATCTGGAAAGTGGGATGATGGTTTTCTGTATCCGTGATTTGGAAGATGCCCTTAGGCCAGTTGCCATGTATATAATTCTGAATTACATCTGGAACAGAGTTAGAAGCAAACTCAAAAAACGTATTCTGGTTATCGATGAGGCCTGGACGATGATGCAGTTTGAGGATTCAGCAAAGTTCCTTTTTGGATTAGTGAAGAGGGCAAGAAAATATTATCTGGGAATTACTACAATTACCCAGGACGTAGAGGATTTTGTAAAAAGCCCTTATGGTAAGCCGGTTATCACAAACTCTTCGATGCAGCTTTTATTAAAACAGGCGCCGGCGGCAATTGAGTATCTTCAAAAAATCTTCAATCTGACGGAAGGTGAAAAATATATGTTGTTAAACAGTGGAGTAGGGCAGGGATTGTTCTTTGCAGGATTGAAACATGTTGCTATCCAGATAATAGCTTCTTATACGGAAGATAAAATTGTCACTACCAATCCGGAAGAGATCCTGAGGGGTCGTGAAACTACAGATGTTTATGAATCTGCCAAATAGGTTTTATTCGCCAGGGTTTAAAATGGGTTAAACACAAAACAGTTTTTTAGACTAGAGTTTTGTAATTTCGTCGATGGCCCTTTGTAGCTGGGTGTCGGTTTTTCCAACCAAGTCGTCTTTAGTGGCAACAACCTGGATGTCGGGGGTTAACCCGATTTTATTGATATCTCTTTTAAGAGGAGAAAGCCATTTGGCCACACTGAGTTTTAAAAGAGAGTTGTCTTCGTAGGTTGTAACTTCCTGGACGGTGCCTTTACCATAAGTTGTTTCACCAATCAATTTACCTATTTTGTAATCCTGAAGGGCGGCGGCTACCACTTCGGCTGCGGAGGCGGTATTTTTATTAACCAGTACATAAATAGGTATAGCTTTAACTTCACCCTGTCCCTGTGATTTTTGGGTAATGTTTTCGTCGGCAACTTTCAGGTACATTATTACTTGATCATTGGTGATAAAATGTCCAAGGACGCTGTAGGCAGTGTCCAGATAGCCGCCCGGATTGTCTCTAAGGTCTAAAACGAGACCTTTGGGGCTTTTCTGCATGGTCTCACTGATGATGTCGTCAAACTCGCTATCGGTGCTGTTGGTGAATTGGGCGATAGAAACGTATCCAATGTTTGCGGGTACTGTAACCGGGCTTGCCTGTAACTGGTCAACGGAATTCAGGGTTACCTGCTGTCGGGTTATAGAGAAAGATTTGGTGATTCCGTCTCTGTTTATTTTGAGATTTACGGTGCTGCCTGCAGGACCTTTTATTAAGTTGATCAGTTCTTCTCCGGTAAGGTCAGTAACGGTTTTGCCATCGACTTCCTTAATAATATCTCCGGCTAGAACCCCAGCTTTTTCAGCAGGGGAATCTTTGATTACTGAAACGATGATGAAATTGCCATCGTACTGGTCGATGACTGTTCCGATACCTTCATATGAGCCTTCCAGATTTTGTTGGAGCTGGGTTGCTTCTGCTGGTGGATCAAAGACGGAATATGGGTCTTTGAGTGAATTGACCATGCCGTCTATTGCTCCATAGATAAGTTTGTCCTTGTCGAGAGTATTTTTTTCAAGATATTGGGTGTTGATTTTATTCCATACATTTACAAAGATGGGGAATTTGGTGTTTTCCATTAGCTGTTTCTCGGTATCATCAAGAGTGTATCCGCTATCAGTTTGGATGATGATGGTTCCTCCACCACCTGATTCCCGGTACAATTGGGCCTGGTAAAGCAGCCCGACGGCTTCGGCTCTTGTTAATAGTTTGTAAGGAAGGAATTTTTTGTCGGTGCGGTCAAAATAAAGACCGGATAATTCAGCGGCTCTTACAAGGTAAGCAAAGGAAGATTTTGGGTTTATGTCGCTAAAAATGAGAGGGGTAGTGTCTTTTATATAGGGAGCAGGGATGCCTTCTACTGGCATGATCAGTTTTAATGCATCGATTTTAGTAATGGTTTGTCCGGGATAGTAGTTGGGGACATCAGGGTTGTATTCTAGAATGCGTACATTTATTCCTTCGCTTATGTATGGCGCAAACCAGCTATCAGCAGGAACATCTGCGAATTTTGTCTGGTAGAGCCTGTCGGCTGGTTTGAAGCCGATGTGACTGAAGAGTAATTTAAGGAGTTCAGCTCTTGTAATAGGGGCTTCTGGCCTAAAGTAGGTTTTTCCGTACCCTCCAATGATACCCTGGTCTTCCAGGGCGCTGATGGCTTCGTATTGAGGGTGTGTTGATGGGACATCGCTGAAAGAGGCAAGCGCTGAGCAGGGGGTTAGCGATAATGATAATAATATGCCGAAAGCAATGCTTAAAAAGGTTATTTTGTTTGAGTTATTCATAGAAGGGTTTTTGAGTGAATTTTGCTTTAAAACTGGAGCATCGTAGAGATTTAAGCACAGTTGGTTTTTAATTACAAATTATTAGGTAAATTAAGCCAATAAACGCAATTTTAATGATTTACATAATCTTGGAAAAAAGCTATAATATAAAGATAAATAAAGCTAAGTCATTGGAAGTTAAACACTCATGAAAATACTGACGAATCTAGTAATGATAATTTTATCTCTGGCAATTCTGGCCGGGGCAGTGTTTTATGAGAGTTTTTTGAATTCCCAGGTTGTAAAGGCGATGGAAAAACAGGTGACGGTGTTTCCGTTTAAGAATGGAGTTACTGTGGTAAGGGGCGGTCAGAAAATTTCCGTGGATGGGGAATATGCTCTTAAACAAAATGATGAAATTATTACTGGTGATTCACAGTCAGCAGAAATAAGGTTCTATGAGAATGCAGTTGTGAGGGTAGAGCCGAAATCTTCAGTGTTGTTTGCTTTGAGCGATAATTTGACTGATAGTTATGCTTTATCATTAAAGAATGGGCAAGTGTGGGTCAATACATCGTTGGCTGCAATCAATTTAAATGTTTTTGCAGGGCTTAGTGTGATTATTCCGGATGGAGCGGTTTTCAATTTAAATTATGATGGAATAAAAAGTAACTTGTGGGTTTTTACAAATCAGGTTGAGGTTGGCTTACTTAAATCCCAAAGTGACACGGGCAGGATGTATGTCCCTCATGATAAGGGTTTTGTAAATTATTATCTCGTACCGCAGGGAAATCAGAGTTCGGTAGTTGATGAAAAAGTCATTTCAGAAGCGGATGCGATAGCGAAGCTTTTATATTCCAAGTTAGTTAAGGAGTTTCAGGTAGGGGTTATAGATCGTGCAAGTGTGGCAAATGAAGCCTGGTATAATAAAAATCTGGATTTGGACAGGACTTTTAAAGAATCTGTTTCCAGGAATAGTGCTGCCATTATAGATGCAAGAAATATAAAAATAACTGATTTAAATTCCATCTGGTATCAAGTTAAGAAGCTGACAGATGCTGCTAGTAATGCCTTGATAATGTCCAGAGATAAGCAGGTGCAACGTTATCTGGATGATGTTTATACTAATCTTTATGATAGTGAATATCTTTTCCAGTACGGGCGTTCAACGGAAGGGACTGAGCGGCTGAATCTTTTTATCCAGTCGTATAATGATTTGAAGAATAATAGCGACGATGATGTTCGGGCAAAGTTACTTAAAAAACTGACAGAATCCTATAATGAGTTGAGTTATGTCTATCCTGATGATCGTCAGTTTGGGGTGAAGGTGGCACTCCGGGAGTTATTGATGCAGAACTTGTCTATGCAGGATATCAATGGCCGTCTTGCCCTTATAAGAGAAGATATCAATTACGCCTATGATCTTGCCAATAAGAACCGTTTGAATGCCAGGCTTAGTCTGGAAAGGTATTTTAAAAATCTTTCCACTTTGTTAAGTCAGCAAAAAAATCTGCTTCGGGCTACGCCATATTTAATGGCTGAAGAAAATGCGATTATGGACAATCTGTTTAAGCAGAATTCGGTCTTTTACCAGGATTCATTTTTTCAGTTGAAACGGGCCTGGGAAAGTGAGTATCTTGCACTTTTGCCAAATGGAAGCGGAAAGGATGAGGAAAAGCAGACTATTGTAAGTAACAAAATTGATTTCTTGAAACAACTTCAGTTTTATTTCCTGCAAAATCAGGTTCCTTTGCAGGAAGCGCAAAAGATTGCTTTTAGATTAATAAATGAGATTAAAGATTTAATGACTGGTGAAGCAGTTGGTATTAACGAGCTGTTTGCTGTTAGGCTGAAAGATTATGGGGTATTTTTGAGATTTTTGAATTCTGATCAGGTTGTTAATTTAAGGGGGACAACAATTCAGGCCAGTTATAACCAGTTTGTTAAAACGCAAAGCGGGGTTTCGGTTGGGGTTGAAGAGTTCCTGCAGGAGACTGGTAATGTTTCGACTGCGGAAGAGAGTTTAACCGTGGCTCAGATTGCCGCCAGGATTAAGAGTGATTTTAGTGCAATAGAGGTGCTTCAGGTTGATCTTGGAGAAATCAGTTCCCCAGATCAGGAGCTAGTTAGAGTTACGCAGGGATTTATCAACAATATTTCTTTTAGTGCTGTTTATGACTGGAAGCTTAAGTTGATATCGAATGTTGTGGTTGAGGGAAAAACATTGATAAGAAGTGCAGTTTCCCTTGATAAATTTAAGGAAACAATGGTTCCGCCAGAAACACAACAGGTTACGCAGGAAATTGTGATTACGGAAGAACAGGTTTCATTGCCGGGGACTCAGCTTACGCAGGGACAGACTACTCAAACACAACTTCTTGAAACATCCCAGCAGTCTCAGCAGGTTACTGAAACTCAACAGTCCGGAGTGAAGAGAGTGCCAAGGGTGAAAAAATAGATTTTGGAGTTGGATTGCAAAATGGCTGGATTGTCAAAAAATGGCATGAATTAATCCTTTGCAATAGGCTCTTAATATGCTAGACTCCACCCGTACTCAATTTTTTTGGGGTTTTAATTTAGCAAGTATGGATAAAGATAAAACTAAAGCGTCCTCGTATTCAGCTGATAATATTCAGGTTCTTGAAGGTTTGTCTGCCGTAAGGAAAAGACCTGGTATGTATATAGGCACCACCGACGTGGCGGGTTTGCACCATTTGGTGTGGGAAGTGGTTGATAATGCCATTGATGAGGCAATGGCCGGTTTTTGCCGCAATATTGAAGTGCGTTTGTATAAGGATGGCAGTTGTAGTGTTAAGGATGATGGCCGTGGTATTCCAGTGGATATACATTCCAAAACTGGCAAATCCGCATTGGAAACAGTTCTTACTATTTTGCATGCAGGTGGTAAGTTTGGTGAAGGTGGAGGCTATAAGGTTTCCGGAGGTTTGCATGGTGTAGGCGTTTCCGTTGTTAATGCACTTTCGACCAAGTTGATTGCCCAGGTTTATCGTGATGGAAAGGTTTATGAGCAGGTTTACGAAAGAGGTGTTGCAAAGAGTGATGTTAAAGTTGTTGGTGAGGCGGAAGAGCATACGGGAACTTGTATAACTTTCTATCCGGATCCGGAAATTTTTGAAATAACCAGTTTTGATTTTGAGACTGTTTTGAATCGTTTGAGACAGCAGGCTTATTTGACCAAGGGAGTGAATATCAAGGTTATTGATGAACGCAATGATGAGAAGTATCAGTTCTATTTTGAAGGCGGTATTAAGTCATATGTCTCCCATCTTAATAAAAATCGTGAAACGATTGGAGAAGTTGTGTATCTTGAAAGGCTTGCCGATGAAGGAAATATTGAAGTCGCTCTCCAATACACGACTTCATTTAATGAGCAGATTTATACTTTTGCCAACAACATTCATACCACGGAAGGTGGTATGCATCTCACTGGCTTCAGGTCCGCTTTAACCAGGACAATTAACAATTATGCCAGAAAGTACGACCTGTTAAAGGAAAAGGAGGATAATTTGTCTGCAGAAGATGTTCGTGAAGGCTTGACGGCCGTGGTTTCGGTAAAAGTCGGTAATCCACAGTTTGAAGGCCAGACAAAAAGTAAATTGGGGAATGCTGAAATGAGAACGGCGGTTGAAAATGTGTTTGGGCAGGCTTTTGAAGAATATATGGAAGAGCATCCTACTGATGCCAAGGCTATTTTCAGTAAATGCGCATTGGCAGCCAGAGCACGTTTGGCAGCCAGAGCTGCAAGAGATACTGTTATCAGAAAAGGGGCTCTTGAAGGAATGACTTTACCAGGTAAGCTTGCTGATTGCTCCAGCCGTGATGCTTCAAAGTCAGAGTTGTTTATTGTAGAGGGAGAATCAGCCGGTGGTTCGGCAAAGATGGGACGTAATCGTGAATTCCAGGCAATTCTTCCGTTAAGAGGTAAGATCCTGAATGTTGAACAATCCCGTATGGATAAGATTTTGGCAAATCAGGAAGTAAAGAATTTGATTATCGCCTTGGGAGTTGGAGTTGGAGAAGTTCTTGATATCGAAAAAATACGCTATCATCGGGTTGTGATAATGACTGATGCTGATGTTGATGGTCAACACATCCGGACTCTGCTTTTAACGCTTTTCTTCCGTTATTTAAGGCCAGTGATAGAACAGGGGTATGTATACGTTGCTCAGCCTCCTTTGTATAAGGTTCAGCAGGGTAAGAAGGTGGCTTATGCTTATACGGAAGAGCAAAAGGAGCAGATAATGTCACAGTTTGATACAAGTATGAAGATTAGTACTCAGCGTTATAAAGGTCTTGGTGAAATGAATCCGGAGCAGCTTTGGGAAACGACGATGGATCCGGAGGTTAGAACGATGTATAGAATCCAGATTACTGATGCTGAAGAGGCTGACAGGGTTTTTGAAATGCTGATGGGAGGAGAAGTGGCTCCAAGAAAGAAGTTTATCCAGGCTCATGCCAAGAAAGTAAAGAACCTTGATATTTAAAGACGACATCAATATAATGACCGCGTTTTGTAAATGTAATCATTGCTTAGGCAATTAAAAGGAGGTGATATCTATGGCAATAAAAATATACAGGAATCCGAAAGAATCATTGGACCGTCTTCTATCAAAATTTAACAAGAAGGTTCAGGCAAGTCGTGTTCTGTTAGAGGTTAAAAGCAGACGTTATTGGAAACGTGATGAAACTCCAAGGCAGATCAGGCAAAAGGCAATTTGGCGCGATTATTACAGGAATTTGCGCAGCAAGATGCAATATTATTAAAGTTTTTTGTCTAAGCCCCCGGCATAACGGGGGCTTTTGTTTGTTATATGAAAATAGGTGAAGCTATAAAATTGGCAAAGCAAAAGGTTGGTACCAAGCCAGATGGGGACTTGGCGATTGATGTGCTTTTAAGTTTTTGTTTAAAGATGAGCAGAGAAGAGCTGTTTCTTGCTATGGGTAGTGAGTTACCTGTCGATATTGAGAAAAAGTTCACTTCACTTCTTGGCCGGTTTGAGGAAGGTGAGCCAGTGGCTTATTTGATAAATAATAAACAATTTTACGGGATTGATTTATTTGTGGATGAAAGGGTCTTAACTCCGCGTCCGGAAACCGAGATATTGGTAGATAAGGTTCTTGAGTATGCGAAAGGTCGTGGAGAACTTAAGGTTCTGGATGTTGGTACTGGATCAGGTAATATTGCGATTGCCGTGGCTTTAAATAATCCGGCACTGCAAGTGAGTGCCTGTGATGTTTCCGAGTCGGCGCTTCAGGTGGCCCGGATAAATCTGGAGAGATATAATTTACAGGAAAGGGTGAATTTATTTAATTCAGATCTGTTAAGTGGGGTAACTGATCGCTTTGATGTTATTGTGGCAAATTTGCCGTATATTGGAACGGAAAGGTTTAATTTTGTAAGTAAGGAGACCTATGATTTTGAGCCGCATGTAGCTCTTTTTGGAGGTCAGAATGGGCTTCAGCTTTACGATAAGCTTTTTAGTCAGATTGCGGAAAGGGATTGGCGTCCATCTTTGTTACTTGGAGAATTTGGCTTTTTGCAGACCGAGGAGATGGAGTTGTTACTGGATAAATATTTTAAATTGGAACGCAGGTTTATTGTGAAAGATTATGCTTCAATTGACCGTGTTTTTATGGTAAATTTTGCTTAATAAAAAGGATTATATAAAAATATTATGATAGAAAAATTACAGAAAATAGAGGATGAATTCCTGGAGATAGAAAGGAAACTGGTTGATCCTGGTGTTATTTCCAACCAGGTAGAGTTTAAAAAGTTAATGCGAAGGCATAAGGAGCTTTCGTCAGTGGTTGATCTTTTTAGGAAGATGAAAAAGACAGAGGCCGATATTAATGATTCTGAGGAGATTTTAGCGGCTGAGAGTGATGAAGAGATGCGTGAATTTGCAAAGGAACAGCTGAAATCTGCAAAAGAAGAGTTTCCGAAGCTGGAAGAGGCTATCAAGGTTGAGTTGCTGCCAAAAGATCCGGATGACTTTAAGAATGCTATTTTTGAAATCAGGGCCGGGGCCGGTGGGGAAGAGGCGGCGCTTTTTGCCTATGAGCTTTCCAGAATGTATATGCGATATGCGGAGCATCAGGGTTTTAAACTGGAAATGATTAACAAGAGTGATGCAACTGCCGGAGGGGTTAAGGAAATTGTGTTTAAGCTTATAGGAGAGGATGCCTATGGTAAAATGAAGTATGAAAGTGGCGTCCATAGGGTTCAAAGAGTCCCGGTAACTGAAAGTACGGGAAGAATTCATACTTCCACTGTAACGGTTGCTGTTTTGCCTGAAGTTGAAGATTTTGATATTGAAATAAAGGATTCTGATCTTAGGATAGACGTTTTTAGAGCCGGGGGGCCAGGGGGACAGAGTGTTAATACTACCGACTCGGCAGTAAGACTTACCCATATTCCAACTGGATTGGTTGTGATTCAGCAGGACGAAAAATCGCAATTAAAGAATAAAAATAAGGCGATGGAGGTTTTGCGTTCAAGATTATACGCAATGGAGCAGGAAAAGCGTGAAAAAGAGCTTGGGGAAAAGCGCCTGAATCAGATCGGTACAGGGGACAGATCTGAAAAAATCAGGACTTACAATTTTCCGCAGGATCGTGTTACTGACCATCGTATTAAGCAGAGTTGGAGCAATTTACCATCGATTATGGATGGTAATATTGATGATATTGTCGAAGCTCTAAGGATTGAAAATCAGGCGAAGCTTTTGGCTGTTCAGTGATTATTTCAAGCAATTGCGATACTGAATGATAGTTTTATTATTTGAGTAAAACTATTGTTCAATGTGGCGTTTTTGTTTTACGCAACTGTTTATTTTAATTGTAGTTCAAAATACTTATTCACTTTTTTGATTTTTTATTTATTTATAGATGATAATCGATAGTTTTTGTTGTTAAGGCTTTTGTGTATTTTTTGTATCAAGGATATTGGGAGTTTTTTTGTTTTAAAAAGGGCATTTAACGCTCTTTGTCGATATTTTTTATTGCTGTTATAAAAGGCTATAAACGTTTTGTTGAAACTGAAAAGTTAAATTTTTGTTCAAAAATATAGTTCTTCGTTACCGGTTTTTAGCTTA
>JAGOLJ010000063.1 GCA_017994125.1 Candidatus Altimarinota bacterium | reverse complement strand
TTGTGCTTGGGACAATGGCTAATCCGCCGGCAATGGATAAACACTTCTATTTTTTCCGGATTATCATGCAACAGGGAGACGCACGTGAGAAACTGGCCAATAAGATTATGGAACTGAACCAGTGTATGCTGCTTTTCAAGTTCGACCTGACACCTTTATATAAGGACCGTAAGGAACTTAACAAATCCCGTTACAGGACAGCTATTAAAAGACTTTCATTCCTGCGGCTGATTAGAAAATCCTATTTGGGCAGGGTTGCCAATGTTGATTCTTCTACCTTTAAAAATGAACTGGAAAAGGTTTTCAAAAGGGCGCTGGTACTTGCCCCGCCCGCTGCCGACAGCTTAAAGCCAAAAGCTTCCCGCCCGCATGACGCGACAGAAGGATTACCTTCTCCCAAAGCCAATAATCACGACTTGGATACTTTACAAGATTCTGATTTGGAATAGCAAACCGTTTTGCTTCCAGTTTTATTAATTTGGGATAAAATTAAGTGCACTTAATAATTTTACCTTTTTAAATCATGAGCGAGATTATTGTTACTGATGCCAACTTTGAACAGGAAGTACTTAACAGCAAAGGGCTTACAATGGTTGATTTTTATGCTGACTGGTGCGGCCCCTGTAAAATGCTGGCCCCGATTGTAGAAAAGATGGCCGATGAGTTTGAAGGTAAAATTAAAATCTGCAAACTGAACGTTGATAATAGTCCTGAAACAAGTATGAAATATGGCATCCAGGGGATTCCTACAATGATTTTCTTTAAGGATGGCCAGCCTGTTGACAGTAATACGGGATTTTTGAGCGAAGAAAACATGCGCCGCAGGCTTTCCGAACTGCTTGAAGGGTAAAGGGCCGAAAAAACCTAATAAAAACAAATGAACCTTAAGGAATTTGAAGGTAAAGAGCTTTTTGAAAAATATGGCATCAGTGTGCCCCGTGCTATCATAGCGGAGGAGCCCGGTGAAGCGTATAAAAAGGCTTTTTTGCTGTTCGGTAAATCCGGTACCGGGCCTGGCAGCGGAAAACTTTTTCTTAAAGCGCAGTTAAAGTCCGGTAAACGCGGTAAGAGCGGAGCCATACTGGAATGCAAACTGTCCGAACTCAAAAAAACTTTCTCTTCTTTGCTGGGGAAAAATTTTGGCGGCGAAAACGTGCGCCAGATTATGATTGCGGAAAAAATTGAAATCAAAAAAGAGTTTTACCTGAGTATCAGCGTTGACCGGTATCGCCGCTGTCCCGTTCTGCTTTTTTCCGATGCAGGCGGCGAAAACGTTGAAGAACAAATAAAGGCCAATCCCCAAAAAGGGCATAAACTTTACCTTTCAATAAATGGTGCTTTCCCTGAAGAGCGCTTACAAAAACTTTTCAATTCGGCTGGCTGCAACCAGCGGGAAGCAAAAGAAACTTTAAAAATCGCAAATAAACTTTTTCTGCTTTTCAAAAATGAAGATGCTTCACTGGCAGAAATCAATCCACTTATTTTAAATCCCGAAGGAAAATTTTATGCGGTTGACGCAAAAGTGGTGATAGACCAGGAAGCCATATTCAGGCATCCCGAACTGGAAAAAAGAGTAACGGACGGCATGTCTTTCCTTGAAAAAAGAGCCGGTAAATTTGGTCTGGCGTATGTTGAACTTGATGGTGATGTTGGGATTATCGGCAACGGTGCGGGGTTGGTTATGTCTTCCCTGGATATGATTGAAGTTAAGGGATTCCGTCCGGCGAATTTCTGCGACGTGGGCGGCGGAGCTTCCGCGCTGATGATGGAAGAGGCCCTGCAGCTGATCCGCACCAGGAAAAAACTTAGGGGGCTTTTTATCAATATTTTCGGCGGAATAACCCGCTGCGATGAGATCGCGGAAGGACTGGTATCGTATGTTAAAAAAAATAAATTTAATTATCCCCTGCTGGTAAGATTAACGGGGACAAATGCCAAACAGGCGCTTAAAATACTTAAATCAGCGGGGATTAAAGCGCATGAATCTTTTAATGAAGCAATACGGCACAGTTCCAATTTTAAAAATGAAACATGAGCATATTGATTGATAATAAGACACGGGTGATAGTGCAGGGAATTACCGGCGAACAGGGCCGTTTTCATACCGGGCTGATGCTGGAATATGGCACGAAGATTGTCGCCGGAGTGACTCCAGGGAGGGGCGGACAAATGATTGGCCGCGTACCTGTGTTTGATACGGTTAATGAGGCTATGAAGTTTTGCCAGGCAGATTATTCGATCATTTTTGTCCCGGCAAAAAACGCAATGGCTGCGGCTTTGGAAGCCCTCGAAAGCGGACTCAACATCGTAATCATTACCGAGCACCTGCCTATTCATGATGCCATGATGATCCTGGAAGAAGCGCGAAAAAGGAAACTTACAGTGATTGGACCAAACTGCCCGGGGATAATTACTCCAGGCCAGTGTAAAATCGGGATTATGCCAAGCGATGTTTTTGTTGAAGGCAGCGTGGGCATTATTTCAAGATCAGGAACCCTTACCTATGAAATCGCAGATAACCTGCGCCGGAATGGTATTGGCCAAAGTACGGTTATTGGTATTGGCGGGGACTTTATTAACGGGTTAAATTTTGAAGAAGCTTTGTCTTCTTTTGAAAAAGATAAAAAAACAAAGGCTGTAGTGATGATTGGTGAAATTGGCGGTGATGCGGAAGAACGCGCCGCTAATTTTATAAAAAAGAAATTTTCAAAACCGGTAATTGCATATATTGCCGGAAAAACCGCGCCAGAAGGAAAAACGATGGGTCATGCCGGAGCAATCATTTCGGGGAATACCGGTACTTACCTGTCAAAAATCACCGCACTTAAAAAAGCCGGAGCAACAATTGCGGATACCCCATGGCATGTTCCGGATCTGCTAAAAAAAATTAAACCAGGAATTGAATAAGTTTTATCGTGTGCGCCGCCGCCGCGATTTTATATTTCAAAAAGCTGCTGTTGTTTTTTGGCGCCACCTTTTTTGAAATATGATTGTGAAACTTCCGATGTAAATTTTTTGCGGGCAATTTTATCCGCTTCAAGCTGGGCAATTCTGTCACACTCCTCATTCCATTTATTCTTGTTGTGTCCCCTTACCCAGACATATTCAACTTTCAACTCTTCATTCAGGCTATCCAATTCTTCCCACAAATCTTTGTTCGCTTTTCTTTTCCATCCTTCATTCAAAGTTTTTATCACCAGACTGGAATCACTAAAAAGAGTTACACCGGATTGCTGCAGATGATTTTCATGGACATGCCGAAGTGCCTCAATTACAGCCAACATTTCCATCCTGTTATTGGTAGTATTTTTTTCACCGCCGCTTAAAATGGCGCGGGCTTTTTCTTCTTCATTAAAAAAAATTATCGCACACCATCCTCCCGGCCCAGGATTTCCTTTGCAACTTCCATCTGTAAAAATTTTTATTCTCATGATTCATTCAAAAATGATGACTATTGAATTATGCCTTATTCAATATATAAAATCGAGATTAAATTTTTGCAGAAAAAATTTTTAATAAATATCATCGCAATAGTTTCCATAATTTTCTTTACTTCCAATAAAGTATTTGTTAATGTTGAAAACGCCAATATAAGTATATCCTTTTACCATATACAATTATGGCAACAAAAAAGAAGGCTGCTAAAAAGGTGGCTAAGAAACCCGTAAAAAAGGTTGTCAAAAAGGTCGCCAAAAAAAAGGTAGCCAAGAAAAAGAAATAATAAAAAAAATCTTTTTAACTCCGCCCCCGGGCGGAGTTTTTTTTTGACTTAATGCTGCTGTTTGAGTAATGTTGCATACGCGACTGATTAAACTAAGATGGCCAAAAAGAAAGTGAAAAAAAAACAGCCAAAAACTGTTTCCAGAAAATCCAAAGCGGTTGGATTAAAAAAAGAAACCGAAAAGAGCGACAAGCTGGTGAAAAAAACAGCGCAAAAAAAACTGACGGAGCAGACTGAAAAAAACATCATCGAACTACGGAAAAAAATAAAGCTGGAAAAGTCATCGCATTCTTACCGGACTTTTTTTGAGCGCAGATATGGTAAATATGTAAAAAGGGCTAAGGGGCCGCTTTTAATTCTGGCTGAAATTTTTGGCGCACTCCTTATAATGGGATGTTTTTTCATTTTTGGCGTCTGGCTGATTTTTGGCAGGGACCTTCCTGATGTGGGACAACTGAAAAAAATGAACTTTAACCAGACTACGCGTATTTATGACCGTAACGGGAACGTTCTTTTCAGTATTTTTGATGAGGAAAACCGCAATTATGTGATGCTGGATCAGATTGCCAAAAATGCCATCAACGGGACGATTGCAATTGAAGACAAGAATTTTTACAAACATTTCGGGTTTGATATTTTTGGCATGATCAGGGCGCAGATGAAAAACATGCAGGATGATAAAATTACGCAGGGGGCCTCAACTATTACCCAACAGCTGGCAAAAAATATTTTCCTTTCACCCGAAAAGACCTATGACCGCAAGATTAAGGAACTGATCCTGGCGATAGAAATTGAACTTTATTATTCCAAGGACGAAATCCTGGAAATGTACCTTAATAAAATAGCCTACGGATCAAACGCATTCGGGATAGAAGCTGCAGCGCAAACTTTCTTTGGTAAATCAGCCAAAGACCTGGATCTTCTTGAATCATCCATACTGGCAGCTCTGCCAAAGGCTCCTTCAACTTTCTCTCCTTATGGGCAAAACAAAAAAGAGCTTTTAGGTTATTGTAAATCCGCCCAGGAAACAATAAATCCCGCTGAAGAATATTCTTCACAGGAACTGGAGCTGATGGAAGCCCCCCTGGATGAGAAAGAACTGAAAACAAATCTGGCAGCGCAAACCGAAGAAGAGATTTCCACCCAACAGGCAATTACTGAAAAATGCGATTCTCCGTTTGATAAAAATTATGTCTGGGGAAGAAAAGATCTGGTTCTACAGAGAATGGAAGAGGATGGTTACATTACACGTGACCAGTTTTTACAGGCCTGGAAAGAAGGATTTAATGTTAAGTTTAAAGATCCCGTACACAGGATTGAAGCTCCGCATTTTGTTTTTTACGTAAAAGAACTTCTGGAGAAGAAATATGGCAAGGAAATGGTGGAAAGCGGCGGTCTTGAGGTTATAACAACGCTCGATCCCCATATGCAGTCCGTTGCCGAAGAAGCCGTGCATAATCACGCCGATTATAACTGGAATAATTTCCGCGCCAACAATGCCGGACTGGTGGCGGTTGATCCTAAAACCGGACAGGTTCTGGCGATGGTAGGATCTGTTAATTACTGGGATGAAAAGATTGATGGGCAGGTTAATGTTACAACCAGCCTGCGTCAGCCCGGTTCGTCGTTTAAACCAATTGTCTATGCGGACGCAATTCAGAATGCGGGGATAGGATCTGGATCGGTGCTTTCTGATTATAAGACAAAATTTAATAAGAAGGATGTCCCGCGAAATGCTGACAATACCTATAAGGGTCAGATGATTGTGAGAAACGCCCTGGCCCAATCAAGGAATATTCCGGCAATCAAAGCCTATTATATTGCGGGCGAAGAAGAAAAGATTCTGGAACTCTGCGATAAAATCGGGCTAACCAGCCTGCGTGAATTTAAAAATAATTTTAACAAAGATGCCGCTACCAGAGGATGGACTTTTAATTATGGATGGCCGATGGCGATTGGCAGCGGAGAGGTGAGATTACTGGATCTGGCGGGAGCATATGCGACACTGGCCAATAGCGGAACTTATATGCCCGTTAATCCGATCCTGGAAGTAAGAAATGCCAAGGGTGAAGTTCTGGAAAAATTCCAGGCCAAAGGGACTCAGGCTATTGATCCACAGGCTGCCTATATTGTTACCGATATTTTGTCTGATGCTTCTGCCAAACCGGCCGGCTCGTGGAGAAATGCCATGACGGTTGCGGGACATACAATCGCGTCAAAGACGGGAACTTCAAATAAAAAGGTGGGGCGTGGAATCTATCCCAATAATAATATCCTTATGGGTTATACACCCAGTCTGGTTGTTGGCGTCTGGGTTGGCAATACCGACGGAAGCATTATGCGCGGTAATGCCTGGGGATTTGCCGATGCCGGCCCGATCTGGAAATATTTCTTTAGTGAGGTGCTTAAGGATAAGCCTGATGAAAAATTTACGGAGCCAGAGGGACTTGTTCACCGCGGGCGCGAAATTTATCCTTCCTGGGTAAAATACAAAAACTGGGACGCGCAATTTTCAAAGGTGGAAGATACTCAGGAAACCCAACAAAGTCAGGTAGTAAAGGATGTTCCCATCCCTGATTTTCTGGTAATGCCGGAGGCTATGGATACTTTATCTACAGGGCAAACCAGCCCTGCCAAACCAGCAATTCCATCGGGGCCAGCTATTCCCCAGGTTCCCGCAAATCCGCCTGCGCCGACTATTCAACAGGTGCCGAATGGGTTTTAAATTCGAACGGGTTTTAACCATCTGGAGCGATAGAGGGGAATCGAACCCCCGTCTTGGCCTTGGGAAGGCCACATACTACCATTGTACTAC
>JAGOLJ010000062.1 GCA_017994125.1 Candidatus Altimarinota bacterium | reverse complement strand
TTAGTTTGCCAACTTTCTACATTTCCAGTTTCTGCAGGTCGGATTGGGCGTCAGCTTCCCATTCGCGGGCGGCGGACGGCTTTTGTCCTACTGCCCTGAACATAAAGTCGCTGGCATGACCAAGCATTCTGGCTGTTTCAATCTGATGGGTTTTGATTTTACGTATTTTTTTACCAAGGAAGAATTTGGTGTAGCGTTGGACCAGGAACTTCATATCAAAAAAAGACAGGAACCTGGTGTCTTTCCAGACCTGGCCTATCCAGCTTTTACTTTTTTTAGGCTTCTGGTCTGCGGTAAGATCGTTAGCTTTGTGAGGCCGGACACTTAAGTTTCCAAAGTCCTCATCTTCTTCATTTGCCGGCGGTAACTTGGCCTGTTCTTCTTCTTTTTTGGTGGTATTTTCGGGAGTTACTTTTTCCACCTCGTGGTTTTTAACCCAGTTATAGAAAGTTCCGGGAGTGAAGGTGGTACCGTCAGTAAGGGTTATCTCCCTGTCATTAAAGTCCTTGATTTCAAAGAAGGAAGGGTTTTCAGGCGTATCGTATTTAAGCTTTTCACCTTTTGCGACTTCAATTGCAGGAAAAGCACTTTCGGGGCGCGGTTCGCCACTGTCTTTATCGGCATAAAACTGGTTCCGGCTTTGTTGCAGGTCTTTAAGCATTTGCCGCAGCTTGCCCAGTGAGGTGATTTCACGGACGGCCTCGGCCCGGCGGAACCATTTGGCAAAACTGTCGAAACTTAAGACCTTTTCCCGCTTTGGATCCGGTAAATCAGCGGTTAGGACCTCCTGATCCAGGGTTATGGTTTTAGCGTTTTCATCTATGGCAAGGACTTTTACCTTTTTGTTGTTACCAGTAGGCTTATTATCCGGAGTCAAAGTCTGCTCTCTGATTTCAAAAGTGTCGCCTACAGCAACTTTTTCCTTTAAAAAGGTCTCAAGGGAAAGGTTCTGTCCCCTTTCATTTTCTGGGAGTTTTTCTTCAGTAAGGGCGTTAATCATAGGACAGATGTCCTGCCAATCAACTTTTCTCTTAAAAACAAGGCTTGAATAGGTGCACTGACCAAGGTCTTCTTCATCCACAGGATTCCATTTCATGGTGATAGAAGGAGTGGTACCTGGCTGTTTAACTGTATTGCCACTGGCATCTTTGACTTCAATATCTTCAAAATCAACAGCTGTAATTTCGGCTATGGTTAAGCCTTCGTTATTTGGATCAGACGGATTTCTTCCTTTAAAACGTAGTTTGGTGCCTACTTTAATTGGAATACCGGTTAGCCGTTCAAGACGGTCTATGGCATCCTGCTGCTCAATTTTGTTGAGCATTTCGGTGGTCATGGAGTTAAGGATTTCGGCAGCTTCACCACTGCGTTTGGTAAAGTCTTCATGAATCTTCTTTTCACGTTCTTCAAGCTGTTTGAATTCGTTCAGGATGGCATCCTGTTCTTCTTTGCTTAATTTTTCGGTAAGCTGTTTAAATCGCTTATCAAAATTTTTGGCATTACTATGAAGATTAATAATTTTAATGGCGGTCTTTTTATCAATCCTGTTATCCTTAACATGCTGGTCAAGAAGGGCTTTTAAAGGTTTGATATTATCCTGTGCCAGTTTATCCAAGGCTTCAATGTCTGTCCCCAGCTGCCTAATGCGGGCTGTCGCTTTTTCAGGGACTACTCCCCCCCTGGCTTCAAGGCTGGATGCCATTTTTTGCTGCTCCCCAAGCAGGCCGGTGATATCTGAATTGATGTCACGCGTGATTTCGGTAATTTCCGGTTTTGCTTCTTCCTTGGCCTCTGTCCCTTCTTTGACGGCTTCGCCTTCTTTTGTTTCGGCAGTTTCCGGTTTTTCACCGCCTTCAGGTTTCTCTCCTTCTTCTTTTTCTTCCGCTTTTTCCAACTTGGGAAGAAGCGTTGTTAACCAGGCTCCGTCTTTGTCTTCGGCGACCATGCGTTTGAACAGCTTTAAGGTGAACTCCTTATCTCCATCAGTGCCTTTGTCCAGGATAAATAAAATCCTTTTGGCCTGTTTAAGATCCAGTTTGTGATCGACCAAATCGGCAATCTTTTCACGGATGTTTTGGAGGGTGATTTCTTCGGCTGCTTCTGGCCCGGTTGGTGTAACAGGTGACCCGCCGCCTCCCGGAGTGGAAGGGGTGCCCGCCATGTAGATAAATCTGCCAGACATAACAACAAATTGCTTAATCATTTTAATCTGTAGTTAGCAAATAAAAATGAGGGCGTTTTGTTTTTTATGTGGGCACTTTGCTTGGGTTTGGCGGGAGAAGACAGGCTGGCTGTGAGAAGTGACGGCAGAGGTGCGTATAAAACGCTAAAGCCGTGCAGCAGCGCCTGAAACACGCGAACCAGTAAGTGTCCGGGTGTTAAGTTATAAAAATTAATTTGATTTGGTTTTGATTTTATCATTTGTTTTATTTTTGTCAAGCTAGCTGGCGAATTCCCAACTATCATTACCTGTTTTTTTGTATTTCATCCCATTTCCTGAGTAAACAATGTCTCCTACTTTCGCCCAAGAGGCTTCGCCGCGCTTAGGCATTCCGTTATGAGTTAACGGATTTGCAGCTGATGATCCGGGGGGCCTGTAGGCGAAGGCGAAGGCGGCGGTGGCTTGGTTGTTCCTCCCTGTGCCGGTTTATTGGCGCCTGCTTCCAATGTTCCCCATTCAATGCCGCTTTCTGTTGCCAGTGATTTATTGGCTCCTGTGGCAACTTTGGCTTTGGCATTGGCAATAATATTGCCGCCTTCACTGCCGCCACTGTCTCTTACGTTTTGTAATAATTCATTGATAGCCATTTGCCGCTGTTTTGGATCTTTAATAGCTGTGGCAAGCTCATTAATAGCCTTGGCAAGGTCGTCTCCGGCCTGTTTTGACCCGCCCGGATTGGATACGGCAGCCTTAACCGAAGGCTCGATTTGAGATTCTTTGTTTTGAACGATTTTTTTGTTGTCAGCTGAAAGTGTCGGGGCAACGTAACTCTCAGGAGATATTCCGGAATCCCTAAGATGGCTCATCCACCGATTCCAGCCTTCAGTTCCAACATTTCCTTTTTGAAGGGCCTCCCTCCATTCTTTAGGTGTCTTATAATTATTGTCACCATCACGGATACCTTCTCTGGGGAAGTATTTGGCTAAGTCGGCGAGGGTTGGATTTTTTTCCATCCACCGTCCCAACTCACGCTGTAATTGTTTATCTTCATGGCCAAATGATGAACCTAAAGCCAATCCATAAGCCCCTTGGGCACTTTTGGAATCTTTGATGGCATCGGAGACGTACTTGCTTTTACCCAGTAATATGTCACTCAATTTTCGGGCTTGATCAAGCTGCTTGTTTTCCATCATGGTTGGAATATTGCGCAGGGCTTCCAAAGTTGTACCAATGCCAAACATTTCCGGTTTGCCTTTGCCTTCTTCACCGGGCCCGTAAATAGGAATGATTGGCGCGTATTCAACAGCTTTCATAGCAAACTTGCCGGCGCCGCTGACGGTATCCTGTACCTTCTTAACCATGTCTTTGGCGGCAGTCTTGCTCATGGCCATAAAGACGCCTTTCCAGATGAAAGCAGCGGAGGCTATGGCAACGATGAAATCCTGCATGGTGCTCAAGCCCGACGAAAGAAAATTAAAGCCTGTGGTTGAAGCCAATAAAGTGGGGTTACTGAATTTGGCGTTTTGTAAGGTATCAAGCAGGATAAAACCAATCGTCATTACCAGCGCAATCGGGATTGGAGCAATGGCATTTTGGATAAACTGCTCTTTTAAGTTGGCTTCCCCGCCAACGCTTGCGGCCATTTTTTGCGGAAAAACATAGGTAAGCGCGATTAACGGTGAAAGGGCAAGGCACAACCATAATACGATCAGCCTGATCAGCAGAACCAGGAACAGGGCAACAAATGCGGAGCCATAAATAATGGTAAAGATAACAGAAAAAATCATATTCAAGGCCAGATTTTTCAGTTTTAAGTCAGACTGACTTACCACCTGATTGAGGTTGGCCGTCTTTTGAAAATTGATGGCCATAAAGAGAGCGAAGTTCTGCGTATTAAAACGCTTCATCATATAAGAAGCGGATGGGCTTAGTTTTAGTTTTCCGCTTTCTTTAACGCAAACGGTAGAAAGATCGTTTGCTTTTACGGCCGACGCATCTTTAACTTTGTCTTTTTCATTTACGGCGTTATCCCCATAGATTAAGCGGCACAATTTATCATCAAAGTTGGGATCTTTTTGCACGCTAAGGTTTTGCTGGACAACATCCGGCATGGCAAAAATGGCTGTAGAAACAACATTAACGGCATCAATAATTACCTTTAGGCCAATAAAGGAAAAGTTTACCGCAATTAAAGCGATGACGAACTTGGGCATGATCGCCTTAAACTGCCAATCCTGGCCTTTTAGGCCAAGGACGTTGTAAAGAGCGATGCCTAAAAGAACCAGTACAAAAAGAATATTGACCAGGTTCCTGATATTTACCCAGATATCAAGCAATCTCTCCTCCATGCCTCCTCCAAATAAAATATCATTTTTCATTAACCCTCCAATTAAAATCAGGATTGGCCACAAAATGCGCTGCAGGACACTGATAAACATGGTCAGAAGGTTGCCAATATCCGTGTACATTTTCTCGACGGCCGGAGTGATGGCGTCGGTGGCGCCGGCGGCATGGGCGGTGCCGATGCCCTGATTACTGGCAAGCAGATTTGAACTGCGGGTGACTGGCTGGCCGGAGGTCTCCGGCTGGCTGGAAGCGGGCTGGCCCAAAGTGCTGGCAGTTGCGCTGCTTTGCTGTACAACCTGCGGCGATCCAACCGGCGTATTAAGCATGCCTTCTGGCAGCGTCTGGGAAAACGCAACCGTTATTACTGGCAAGATCACCAGACCAGCAATGCCGATGGCGACAGCCCTGATGATTGATTTTCCGCTTCTGATTAGCTTTTGGTTTTTCATTTTGATTTTATGATAGGCAAATTTTTGAAAGACAATGGAGAATGACCACACCAACTTTTTTTACAGGTTCATTGTTGCTTACGTACATGGCGGTTGCGGCAGCGACTCCGGCAAAAGCGGATCCGGTGCCAACGGCGCCTGCGGTTGCCCACTTTTTCCATGATGGCCATTTTTTATCCTGGGCAGGGGCTGTTTCTTCTCCTGCCCCGGCGACAGCTGTTTCACCGCTAATACCGGGTGGACGCGGCATCTGAAGCCCCTTAGACCCGCCTTTAGCTGCTAAAGCTTTTTTGGAGGCCATGGGTGTTGTTAATTCAAAACGCAACCTGTAACCTTCTGGTTCAAAAGCTGTTGCTCCAAGCGAAATACTGGCCAGTTTTGCTAAATTGGCTGTGCGGTTGAGATCTTCCATCTGCTGAACCGGGGCCGGTTTTACACCCGGAAGTTCCTCTTTTTTAGTCTTGATTGCCGGTAAACCTCTTCCCAAACCCGCTCCCAATTTAACAGGCTGAGGCATTGGGCGCCCTGCAGCCAGTTTGCTTATTCTGGAATGATTTAACGCGTCTTCTGAAACATCATGAACATCACGTAACTCTCCGTGTTCATTAAACATGGGAAGTTCATCAGAAAGAAGACTGAACTCTTTGCCAACATCATTTCCCTCTTCAATGGTGAAATTAAAAATCAATTCACCGCGGTCTTCAGGGTTTGCCTCAAAAGGATTATTACTGATATCTACTTTTACTTTAACTGGTTCTCCATTGGCTCCGGCTGCCCTGATTTCTCCGGTGATTCTTCCATCTTCACTAACGGTTAATGGTGAGATAACCTGTAATCCCCGATTTTCAAGCAAACGGGTTGCCGCAGCTGCTCTTGAATCGCCGAAATGTTGCCGGATCTGGCGTTCGCGTTCTTCAGGTAAGGTAGCCGATTCTTCGGATTTACCGGCTCCCGGTCCAAACAGCGAAACGGAGCGGCCGCTGATGGCGTCTTTTCGCAGCCCAAAAGCTACGTAGGGGATATAATCTTTATATTGTTCACTTTTGGCCTGATCTTCATTGAGAGCAATAACCCTGGACGGATTGAGCGGGTCAATAAAAAGCCTTAACTGACCATTTTCAAGGTCGGTTCCGGTTGCGCCTTTTATTTCTCCGCCGGCCATTTGTTCGCGTAAAATTTCGGTTTCGACACCCTGAGCCAAGTCCATTCCAAAAGAGATCACGCGCTGCATGTTTTCCCCGGAATAAACATTACTGTTATCAGGGATGTACATGGCATTAAGCGCGATTGAGCCGCCAGCCAGTTCTTTTTTCCGGTTATAGTTTTCAATCAGGCTGGTGCGCAAATGCTTTCTGAAATTTTCAGTGGTGGATAGTCCGGCTGTAAGGTAATTGGCGTCGAACTGCTGGAAATCGGCATCAAGGCCATGGCGGTCCAGAATTTTCTCAAGGAGCTGTTTCCGGTCAACGGCTGCGGAATCCCTCCCTGATAAATCAGAAAAAATCTTCATGGTTACCGGCACCAAAAAGGTGCGCATTGTTTCGTGCTCAATGCGTGTAATGTTGACTGATTGTGCCTGTGT